>DATLFR010000066.1 GCA_035540895.1 Actinomycetota bacterium
CACTAGCGACGGGCGCCTCCTCGTGGTCGAGGGGGAGGCGGGGGTGGGGAAGACTCGCCTGGTCGAGGAGGTCCTGGGACAGCTCGCGGGGGCGGTGGTGCTGTCCGCGCGTTGCTTCGAGGACGAGGCCCAGGTGGCGTACGGACCCATCGCGGACGCGCTGCGGGCGGCGACCGTCCGTCGGGGGTGGAGCGAGGGGGTGCCGGGACCGCGGCTGGCCGACGCGGCGCGTCTCGTCCCCGAGCTCGCGCCGTCCGGCGCGACCGGCACGGAGCCGCCGACCGACCCGGGCGCGCGCCGCCGTTTCCTCGACTCCCTCGCGGGGGTCCTGGTGGCCGCTCTCGCGGGGGCGCGTCCGGGGGTGCTGTTCGTGGACGACATGCAGTGGGCGGACGAGGCGTCCGTCGACGGGATGGCCCACCTCGTGCGCCGGCTCGCCGGGACCCCCGTGCTCGTCGTCTGGGCCTGGCGCACCGAGGACGTGGCGCCGGAGTCGCGCCTGCGCCGGATCGTGGCCGATGCGCGACGAGAGGGGACCGCCACCACGATCACGCTGGGGCGCCTGGGACGCGACGACGTCGCCGAGCTCGCCGCGGGCTCGCTCGACCCTGCCGGGGTCGAGCGGCTCTACGCGGAGTCGGAGGGTCTCCCGCTGTTCTGCGTCGAGTACCTGGCGGCCTTCACTGCGGGCGACGAGACGACGATGCCGGAGGGGGTCCGGGACCTGCTCGCGTCCCGTCTCGCACGCGTGGGCGAGGTGGCGCGCCAGGTGCTGGCAGCGGTCGCCCTGGTCGGGAGGCCAGCCGACGCGGACGTGCTGCGGGAGGTGGGAGGCCGCACGATGGATGAGACCGTGTCGGCCCTGGAGGAGCTCTCCGCGCGCAGGCTGGTCGTCGAGAGCCCACCCGGCAGCCGCTGGGTCGACCTCGCCCACGAGAAGATGCGGGAGCTCGTCTTGGCCCAGACGGCGCCGGCCCGGGCCCGTCTGCTCCACGGTCGGTCCGCGGACGCCCTGGCCCGACGTGCGAGGGGAGCCGAGGAGCGGTCCCTCGCCCCGATCGTCGCCGCCCACCACCGCGCGGCCGGACGCGACGCCGAGGCGGCCGAGTGGTTCGCGCGGGCGGCGTCCGCGGCCCGTGACGTGTACGCGCACGCGGAGGCCCTGTCCCACCTCGAGGCGGCGCTCGCGCTCGGTCACCCCGACCCGGCCGCGGTCCACGAATCGATGGGGGACGTCCTGACGCTGCGCGGCGAGTACGCCGACGCCGTCACGCGCTACCAGACGGCGGCGGCGCTCGCGCCCCCGGAGCGCCTCTCGCGGCTCGAGCACCGGCTGGCCTCCGTCTACGAGCGGCGGGGGGACCTGGGTTCGGCCGACCGACACCTGGAAGCGGCGCTGGAATCCGCCGCACAGGACCCGGCCCGCCGGGCCCGGGTGCTCGCCGACCGCAGCCTCATCGCACATCGCCGTGGTGACGCCGAAGCGGCGTGGTCGCTCGCCCTGGACGCCCTGAGCTCCGCCGAAGCGGACGGCGATCCACGGGCGGTCGCCCAGGCTCACAACGTGTGCGGGGTCGTCGCCGGCGCGGCCGGACGGACGGACGACGCCCGCGACCACCTGACGCGCAGCCTCGAGGCGGCCGAGCGGCTCCCGGACCCCGCCGTGCGCATCGCTGCCCTCAACAACCTGGCCCTCAACCGCAAGGGAGCCGGTGAGCTGGCCAGTGCGATCGAGCTGACGGAGCGGGCGCTGCGGGAGTGCGCGGGGATGGGGGACCGGCACCGCCAGGCCGCCCTGCACTCCAACCTGGCCGACCTGCTGCACGCAGCCGGCAGGCGACGGGAGGCGGAGGAGCAGCAGCTCGCGTCGGTGAGGCTCTTCGCGGAGCTGGGGGAGCGGGAGGGGATGGAGCCGGCGATCTGGAAGCTGGTCGAGTGGTGATCAGCCCGACCCCAGCCAGGCTCCGCTCCGGTAGCGGAGTCCGTTGAAGGCGAGACGCACGAGCATCCAGACGGTCAGGCCGCCGTAGAGCCACCCGATCGCGGGCTTGGGGAGGCGCAGCACGCCGGCGCCCAGCGGCGCGAAGACGGCCAGGCCGGCGACGGTCCCCCACTGAAGGAAGCGGGTGTCCGAAGCCCCGAGCAGCAGCCCGTCCAGGACGAACACGACCGCGGCCGGCACCTGCATGAGGGCCAGCACGACCAGGGCCTGGGTGGCCCGCGTCCGGACGTCGCCGTCCGGGGTGAAGACCGCGGGGAGCGCGCGGGAGCCGATGAGCAGCGCCGCGGCGAGCACGACCCCGCAGGCGAGGCCGAAGCGGATCAGCCGGTCCGACGTCGCGCGCACCTCGGCCACGTCCCCCGCTCCCAGGGCCTTCGCCACCAACGCCTGCCCGGCGATGGCGAGCGCATCGACGGCGAGGGCGAGGAACGTGAAGACCTGGAAGGCGATCTGGTGCGCGGCCAGCGTGGCCGCGCCGATGCGCGCCGCGACCGCGGACGCGACGACGAACGCGCCGAGCAGGGCGCCCGTCCGGACGACCAGGTGGCGGCCGGTGGTGGCCAGCCGCCTCAGCTCGTCGGGCAGCGGGCGCAGCGTGGCGTCCCGGCGGGACACGTCGCGCACGATGAGCACGAGGAACCACGCCGCCGCCACCCACTGGGCGATCACCGTGCTCCACGCCGATCCGGCGATGCCGAGTCCGAGCCCGAAGACGAGCCAGAGCTCCACGACCAGGTTCAGCGCGTTCGCTACGGCGGCGACCACGAGCGGGGTGCGGGTGTCCTGCAGGCCGCGCAGGTACCCGTGACCGACGAGCGCGACGAGGACGGCCGGGACACCGAGAGCGCTTATGCGCAGGTACGTCTCTGCGTTCGTGAGGACGGCTCCCTCGCCTCCCAGCGCGCGCAGCACGTGGGAGCCACCGGCGAGCAGCACGGCGACCGACGCGGCTCCGATGACCGCCGAGGCCCACAACCCCTGCACGGCCACGCCGGCAGCGCCACGCAGGTCGCCCCGTCCGTAGAGGAATCCCACGCGCGGGGTCGTCCCGTAGGCGAGGAAGTTGAAGACGGCGAACGCGACGAGCAGCACGGTCGAAGCGAGCCCGAGACCGGCGAGCTCCGCCGTCCCGATCCGGCCGACGATGGCCGTGTCCACGAGCACGTACAGCGGCTCGACGGCCAGGCTCCCGAGGGCGGGGACGGCGAGGCGGGCGATCGCGCGGTCCGTCTTGTGCATGGGCGCCGGGTGAGCGTACAACGGTGTCCATGGCTGACCGGGTGGTGCTCCTCGTCGGTACGAAGCGCGGCGCTTTCCTGCTGTCCTCGGACACGTCCCGCCGCGACTGGGAGGTGTCCGGGCCCTTCTGCGACGCGTGGCCGGTGAACGACGTGTCCTGGGACCCACGGACGGACACGGTCTACGCGGCCGGTATGAACGCCTGGTACGGACCGTCGGTCTGGCGGAGCGAGGACCGCGGCGCCTCCTGGACGCAGTCGAGCGAGGGCATGTCCTACGGCGACGACGGGCCGACCATCTCGTCGATCTGGAACGTCACCCCCGGCCACGGCGCCGTCTACGCGGGCGTCGACCCGGCGGGGCTCTTCCGCTCCGACGACGGCGGGCGCACGTGGGCGCACGTCGGGGGCCTGCGCGCCCACGAGACCTTCCCGCGGTGGCAGCCGGGCGGGGGCGGGCTCTGCCTGCACACGATCGTCCCGGCTCCCGAGGCGGGCCGGATGTGGATCGGCATCTCGGCCGTGGGCGTCTTCGAGACCGCCGACGGCGGCGACACGTGGGAGACGCGCAACGAAGGGCTGCGCGGCTTCTACGAGGACGGCTCCCCGGTCGGGACATGCGTCCACAAGGTGAAGGCCGCACCGGGGGGCCGGCTGTGGCAGCAGAACCACCAGGGGACGTACCGGTCAGAGGATGGGGGCGGCTCGTGGACCGAGGTCACCGAGGGCCTCCCGTCGGACTTCGCCTTCCCGATCGCCGTCCACCCCCGCGACCCGGACACGGCCTGGGTCTTCCCGCTCAACGGGGCCGAGCACGGACGCTTCGTCCCCGACGGCAAGCCGGCCGTATGGCGGACCCGCGACGCCGGGGCGTCCTGGCAGCGGTTCGATGCGGGGTTCCCCCGCGAGAACGCGTACCTGCAGGCGCTACGCGAGGGCATGGCCTCCGACCATCTCGACCCGGGCGGCGTCTACGTCGGGACGACCAACGGGCAGGTCTACGCGAGCGCCGACGAGGGGGAGACGTGGGTGGAGGCGGCATCGCACCTGCCGCCCGTGCTCTCGGTGGACGTCGCCGTCTGGTGACAGCGACCGTCCACCTGCCCGTCTCGCTCGCGCGTCTCTTCCCGGGGTGCTCCCGAGCCGAGCCGGTCTCGCCGGGCACGCTGGGGGACGTCCTGCGCGAGCTCGACTCCCGCTGGCCGGGCATGTGGGACCGACTCTGCGAGTCGTCCCACGAGCTGCGCCGCCACATCATCGTCCTGGATGACGACGGGAAGCGCATGGACCTGCGGGCCCCCGTGCTCGAGGGAGCCGAGGTGCACGTGCTGCTGGCGATGTCCGGAGGCTGAGAGCCGGACGATCGGTTCGGCCGCGGCCACTGTGGGAGCGCGGCGAACACCGCCCCTACCTGCGACGGATGCGGCGCACAGCGAGCGCCCCAGCGAAGGCGCTCAGAGGGGTTCCGACGAGGGCCCCCGTCCACAGCGCCCACCGCGGCACCTGCCCCGTGAACGGCGACAGGGCCTCCCCCGCGAACCCGACGACGAAGACGCCCGACACCGCGGCGACGATCGCCGACGAGACCTTGCCCGGCGTGCCCGGGCGCATCGAGCCGGCCACGGCGATCGAGTAGATGGCGAGGAGTGGGAACGGCGCCGTGAACGGCCCGCCGCGCGTCATGATCTCGATCGCCACCGCGTCGGGATCGCCCGGGCCCCCGAACTGCGCGGGCCAGCGGTTGGCCACCGAGACCACTGCGCCGACCGCCTGCACGGCGATCACGGCCGATGCGGCCAGGACCATGTCACGGGTGCGGTCGTCCACCGGTGTAGCGTACGACCCATGGTGGAGCGGACGTGGGACGCGCAGAGCTATCACCGCGTGTCCGGGCCGATGGTGGAGATGGCGCGGGACGTCCTCGACCGGCTCCCGCTCCGGGGCGACGAGACCGTACTCGACGCGGGGTGCGGGTCCGGACTCGTGACGGAGCTCTTGTGCGAGCGGCTCCCGTCGGGACGGGTCGTCGCCGTCGACGCGGACCCGGCCATGGTCGAGAAGGCACGCGAGCACCTCCGGGACCGGGCGGACGTCCGCCTGGTCGACCTGGTCGAGCTCGAGATGGACGAGCCCTTCGACGCGATCTTCTCCACGGCCACCTTCCACTGGATACCGGACCACGACCGCCTCTTCGCGCGCCTGTTCGCTGCGCTGCGACCGGGCGGCCGGCTCGTCGCGCAGTGCGGGGGCCGGGGCAACCTCGAGCGCCTGCTCGCGGCCGCCGATCAGGTGGCCGAGCGGGAGCCGTACGCGAGCCACATCGCCCACCTGTCGCGGCGCGGCAACTTCCCCGACCCGGGGTCGACGACGCGCAGGCTGGCAGCAGCCGGCTTCGTGGACATCGACTGCCGGCTCGTCGGGCGCATCGTGACCCCCGATGACGCCCACGAGTACCTGACGACGATCAACCTGGGACGTCAGGTCCAGGCGCTCCCGGACGGCCTGGCCCCCCGCTACGTGGACGACGTGATCGCCGTGCTCGGGGAGCCGGTCGAGATCGACTACGTCCGCCTGGACATCGACGCCGTACGGCCCGCATGACGCGGTTCCTGCTCGTCCGCCACGCCGAGTCGCAGTGGAACGCGCAGCGTCGTTGGCAGGGACACGCCGACCCGCCGCTAACCGACCGCGGCCGCGAGCAGGCGCGCGCGGCGGCCGCGGCCATCGCCCCCTTCGATGGGCCCGTCTTCTCATCCGATCTGAAGCGCGCGCGGGAGACGGCCGAGATCGTCGCAGGGGAGCTCGGGCTCGGCCCGGTGACCACCGACCCGGACCTGCGCGAGATCGACGTCGGCGCGTTCAGCGGCCTCACCGCCGACGAGGTGCGTGAGCGGCTCCCGGACGCCCACCGCGCCTGGCGGGCGGGAGAGCTCGACGCGTACCCGCAGGGCGAGAGCAAGCGGGACCACCTCACCCGGCTGTTGGTGTCCTTCGAGCGGATCGCGACGCAGCACGCGGGGGATGTCCTGGTCGTCTCCCACGGAGGTTGCCTGACCCAGCTCGAGCGCCACCTGGGGGTCCATCCCGGGAGACCGAGCACGAACCTGACCGCGCGGTGGTTCGAGTGGGACGGGAGCCTGCGAGCGGTGTCCGAGCGGCTGCAGTTGGCGCCGGCCGCGCCGCCCGAACGCAGACGGGTCCACTGATGCTGAGCGACGAACACGACGCGTTCGGGGTCGCGATGCTCACCCACCTCGAGCGTGGATCGGGGGTAGCCGCGCTCGAGCGCGACGACGGGTTCATCGAAGGTCACCCGATGGACGGGTACTTCACCACCGCCGACCACTGGCCGCCGGAGTTCGTGCGGGAGCTAGACGAGCTGTCCGGACGCGTGCTGGACGTCGGGTGTGGGGCGGGGCGGGTCGCCCTGTACCTGCAGGAGCACGGGTGCCAGGTCGTCGGGATCGACAGCTCGCCGGCGGCGGTCGAGACGAGCAGGCGGCGAGGCGTCCTCGACGCCCGCATCCTGGCCCTGCAGGACATCGGTCCGGAGCTCGGCCTGTTCGACGCCATCGTGTTCGCAGGGAACAACCTCGCGCTCGCCGGAACGCCTCCAGAGCTGTCCGGCCTGTTGCGGCGTCTCCGCGACGTCACCCACGCACGATCGGTCATCGTGGCCGACGGGCTGGACCCGTACACGACCGACGATCCGGTCCACCTCACCTACCACGAGCGCAACCGGGCCCGCGCAAGACCCGGCGGACAGGTCACCATGCGGGTCCGGTTCCGCGACAGGGCGACGCCGTGGTTCGAGCTCTTGCTGCGCTCCCGCGACGAGCTCCTAGCGGACCTCGAGGGGACCGGGTGGGGCTTGCGCCGGTGGGCCGACTCCCGGCCGGGGTGGCGCGCGCCCGAGGAGGGACGGACCAGCGGGTGGGTCGCCGTCCTCGAGCGCGACCCCTAGTTCGCGCGCTCGTCCAGCTGTCCGGCCAGGGTCTGCGGGTCCCGCGCCGGGAGCTTGCACGCCAGGTTCTCGCACACGTACGCGGTCGGCTCGGCATCGTCGCGGCCGCGCAGCAGCGCCACCCGCTCGAGGATCGGGTGGTCTCCGACCGCCCGCCCGGCCAGCACGCGGTTGGGGAGGTAGCGGGTCCAGACGACCGCACGCAGTTCCCGCGACGGCGGGCCCGTGAACGCCACCTCTACCGGCGGGCGCAGGTAGAGGTCCAGGGCGCCCAGCCAGGTCGGGACGGCCTGGGGTGCCTTCTCCATGTACACGTGGGCGACGCGCAGCGCATCCACGGCCGCGCGGCGCAACGAGTCGTCGTCCAGCAGGACGGACAGCCGAAGCAGCACGTTGGTCAGCACGCCCGCCGGGGAAGGCGTCGCGCTCTCGGTCACCTCCTTGGGCCGGACGACGAGGTCGGTCGCGTCCGAAGCCGTCGTGAAGAAACCTCCTGCGGAGTCGCTGAAGCGCTCGACCGCCTCGGTCGCCAGGCGGTGCGACTCCTCGAGCCACCGGGGCTCGAAGGTCGCCTCCCACAGCGCCAGGAGGCCGTCCGCCAGGTAGGCGTGGTCCTCGAGCAGCCCGGCGATCTTGGCCTGACCGGACCGCCAGCTGTGGAGGAGGCGCCCGTCCGGGCCCCGCATCTCCCCGAGGATGAAGGTCGCCGCGCGGCGGGCCGCGTCGATGAGGTCGTCGCGCCCGAACGCGGCTCCCGCCTCGGCGAGGGCGGCGATGGCGAGCCCGTTCCAGGAGGCGAGGACCTTGTCGTCGCGTCCGGGACGGACCCGATGCTCCCGCGCCTCATAGAGCTTCCGGCGCGCCTCGGCGGGGGGTTCGTCGGTCGTGGCCGCGGTGAGGATGTTCGTCTCCTCCCAGTTCCCCTCGGGCGTGACGCCGTAGTACGCGGCGGCATCGGGCGCGATGGCCAGGAACTCGTCGTAGGACCAGACGTAGAACTTCCCCTCGACGCCTTCGGAGTCGGCGTCCTCGCTCGCGTGGAAGGCGCCTACGGGGTCCAGCATGTCGCGCAGCAGGTAGTCGAGGGTCTCGGTGGCGATGCGCCGGTGCAGCGGGTCTCCCCAGGCCTGCCAGGCGTGCGTGTAGACACGGGCCAGCTGGGCGTTGTCGTAGAGCATCTTCTCGAAGTGGGGGACGAGCCACCGCTCGTCGACCGAGTAGCGGGCGAAGCCGCCGCCCAGCTGGTCGTAGATGCCGCCTAGCGCCATGGCGCGCAGCGTGGTGGTGAGCTCTTCGCGCAGCACGAGCCCTCGGGCGTCCAGGCGCAGAGCGAGCTCGAGCACGGCCGGCTGAGGGAACTTCGGTGCGCGTCCGAACCCGCCGTAGGAGGCGTCGTGGGCGGCTGCGAGCTGCCGAGCGGCGTTGGACAGCATCGACTCGGTGAGCGGGTCCGTCGACGCCCGGGGGACCGAGCCCTTGATGTGGTCGACGATCTGCTGCCCCTGGGCCAGGAGATCGGCCCGCCGGGTCGTCCAGAGCTCGTGGACGTAGGTGAGCAGCCGCTTGAAGCTCGGCATCCCGTGGCGGTCCTCGGGCGGGAAGTAGGTACCGCCGAGCATCGGGACCCCGTCCGGCGTCAGGAACATCGTCATGGGCCACCCGCCGTGCCCGGTCAACAGCTGCACGGCGTCCATGTAGATCGAGTCGACGTCCGGACGCTCCTCCCGGTCGACCTTCACGTTCACGAACCAGCCGTTCATGAGGCCGGCCGTCTCGTCGTCCTCGAACGACTCCCGCTCCATGACGTGGCACCAGTGGCAGGCGGCGTAGCCGATAGAGAGCAGGACGGGGACGTCGCGCCGCTTCGCCTCCTCGAACGCCTCGGGCGTCCACGGCCACCAGTCGACCGGGTTGTGGGCGTGCTGGAGCAGGTACGGGGAGGTCTCGGAGGCGAGCCTGTTGGCCATAGGGGTGACCCTACCCCGCGCCCGCAGGCCTGACTCCTAGTGGGGGTAGCTCCCCCTGCGCCGGCTCGCGGGAGCGGGCG
>DATLFR010000067.1 GCA_035540895.1 Actinomycetota bacterium
TCTCCATCCTCGTCAGCGAGACCGCCCCCTACCGGTGAACGGGTAGGGTCGACGACCATGAGGCGACCGGTGGTCTGCGCGCTCCTGCTCCTCGCCGCCGCGTGCGTGGGGGTGGAGCGTCCGGAGCCGACGCCGGATGCGCGCCCCACCGCCTGGACCTACGTCGCGCTCGGCGACTCGCTCGCCGACGCCGGTGAGCGGGGCTACGTGCCGGCCTTCGCCGGGATGCTCGAGGAGTCGCTGGGGACCGACGTGAGGCTCCTGAACCTCGGGGTCTCCGGGTGGACCACCCGCGACCTGCTCGGTGCGCTGAGGAGCGACGACCAGCTCCGCGACGCCCTGAGGTCGGCCGACGTGGTGACGTTCAACATCGGGGGCAACGACCTCCTCCGCGCCCGCGCGATCTTCGGGACCGCACGGTGCGGCGGCACGGCCTGCCTCGCCGAGGCCGTGGCCGGCTTCCGGACGAACTGGGACGAGATCCTCGACGAGATCCTCCTCCTGCGCGACCCACGCGACGTCATGGTGCGGACCCTGGACATCTACAACCCGTACGCGGCCCAACAGGTCCGCGACGGGACGTTCGACACCCTGGCTCCCTTCCTGGAGGAGGCGAACGAGAGGATCCGGACGTCGGCCGAGGTCCGGGGTCTGCGGTGGGCGCGCGTGCACGAGGCGTTCAACGGCCCGGGTGGACGGTCCGACCCCGTGGCGCAGGGCCTGATCGCTGACGACGGCCTGCACCCGTCCGACACCGGCCACCGTCTCATCGCCGAGCGACTCATGGCGCTGGGGACGCGCCCGCTCGTTGCGCCGCGCTAGCCCTCGAGGTCGAGCAGCCGCTCGAGGCCCACGGTCAGGCCCCGCAGGTCCGCGATGGCCTTCACCGCCATCACCACGCCCGGCATGAAGGAGGACCGGTCGATGGAATCGTGGCGGATGGTCAGCGTCTGTCCGACCCCGCCGAACACGACCTCCTGGTGGGCGACGAGCCCCTGGAGCCTCAGGGAGTGCACACGCACCTCGCTCACTTCGGCTCCGCGGGCGCCGGTCACCGTCTCCTCCTCGCCCTCCGCCGCCTCTCCGCCGGGCGGTCTCCCGTGCTCCTCCCAGACGCGTGCGACCCCGCGGGCCGTACGCAGGGCGGTGCCCGATGGAGCGTCGAGCTTGTCGTTGTGGTGGAGCTCGACGATCTCGCACGAGCCGAGGTACCGGGCCGCCTGGTTGGCGAAGTGCATCATCAGGATCGCGCCTATCGAGAAGTTGGGAGCCACGAGCACGTTCGCCGCCGACGAAGAGGTGAGCTGCTCGATCTCGGTGAGGTCGGCGTCCGAGAGCCCGGTCGTCCCGACGACCACGTGGATCCCGTGCTCGATGCAGAAGCGGACGTTGTCCATCACCGCATCGGGACGGGTGAAGTCCACGGCGACGCTTGCCTCCGCGTCGACCAGGGCGTGCGGGGAGTCGGCGAAGCCGTCCACCCCCGGGTCGACGCGCGCGACGAGCTCGAGGGCGGGGTCCGCGTACACGGCCCCGCAGACGGCCTGTCCCATGCGCCCCGCCGCACCGAGCACACCGACCTTCGTCATGGCTACAGCGGGTCGGTGTGCCGGTCCAGGGAGCCGGGAGCCACGGGTCCGACCGAGGCGAGGACGAACCCTCCGCCGAACACCTGCTGCGCGACCCGGGTGACATCCTCGGCGGTGACGGCGTCTATGCGGGCGAGGACCTCGTCCACACCGAGCACGTCACCCCAGACGAGCTCTCCCTTACCGAGCCGCGCCATGCGCCCCCCGGGGTCGTCCAGCCCGAGCACGAGCGAACCCTTCACGTGGCCTCGGGCCCTGTCCAGCTCCTCGGGGGTGACCTCCCCCGCGGCGACCGACGCCGCCTGGGAGCGGACGATCCGCATCACCTCGTCCGCCGTCGCCTCCGAGGTGCCGGCGTACACGGAGAATAGGCCGCTCTCGACGTAAGACTGGTAGCCGCTGAACACGGCGTAGGCGAGTCCGCGGTCCTCCCGGATCTCCTGGAACAGGCGCGACGACATCGAGGAGCCGTAGAGCACGTTGAGCAGGGACAGCGCGAAGCGGTCCTCGGAGTCCCGCGGCGGGGAGGCCGCACCCCACACCAGGTTCACCTGCTCGATCGTCCGCTGGTCGTACACGGCCCGGCCGGACGCGATCTGCGGCGGATCGGACGGGAGCCGCCGGAACCGCTCGTCGGCCTCGAAGACCGCCGACACCTGCTCGGCGAGCGAGGCGTGGTCGATATCGCCCGAGGCAGCGACGATCACCCGGCCGGGTGTGTACCCCTCGCGGTAGAACGCGAGGAGGGCGTTGCGGTCCATCGACCCGACCGTCTCCGTCGTCCCGATGACCTCGCGGCCGAGTGGGTGGTCGGGCCAGGCCGTCTCTACGAACAGGTCGTGCACCCAGTCGTCGGGGGCGTCCCTGGTCATGTGGATCTCCTCGAGCACGACCTTCCTCTCCGAGGCGAGGTCCTCCTCACGCAGGAGCGCGCTCGTGAACATGTCGAGCAGCACGTCGGTCGCCATCGCGACGTCGGTCTCGAGGACGCGCGCGTAGTAGCACGTGTACTCCTTCGTGCTGAACGCGTTCACCTCTCCCCCGACCGCGTCGAAGGCGTGGGCGATGTCGCGGGCGGTCCGGCGCTCGGTGCCCTTGAAGAGGAGGTGCTCGAGCAGGTGCGACGCGCCGGCGATCTCCCAGGGCTCGTCGCGCGCTCCGCGGTCCACCCACAGCCCGATGGCGGCCGTGCGCGTATGCGGCATGCGCTCGGTGACCAGCCGGACGCCGGGCACCGGCTCGGACCGGCGGAACGGGACCGCCTGCCTATCCATCCCGGCGGGGTTCAGTCGTCGTTCCGTGGTCCGCGGTCGCCGCGCGGCCCGCGGTCGCCCCGCCGGCCCCGGCCCCCGTTGCGGCGCTCGCCGTCGCCGGAACCGTCCCCCGACTCGGGCTCGTCCTCCTCGCCCTCGCGCACCGGGACGAGCGAGAGCTTGCCGTCGGGACGGATCTCGGACACGCGCACCTTGAGGGTGTCGCCGACCTTCACGATGTCCTCGACCTTCTCGACGCGCTGTCCGCGGGGGGCGAGCTTCGAGATGTGCACGAGCCCGTCCTTGCCGGGGGCGACGTTGACGAACGCCCCGAACTCCCGGATGTTGACGACCGTCCCCTCGATCTCCTCGCCGACGCTGAGCTGACGGGGGAACGCGATGTCCCCGATCATCTCCTTCGCCTTCAGGACCTGATCGCGCAGGCCGGCCACGAAGATGCGGCCGTCGTCCTCGATATCGATCTGGACACCGGTCCGCTCCGTGATCGAGTTGATCATCTTGCCCTTCGGACCGATGATCTCACCGATCTTGTCCACGGGGACCTGCACGACCTCGATCAACGGCGCGTGCGGCGAGAGGCTCTCGCGCGGCTCGCTGATCGCCTGACGCATGGCGTCCAGCACCTTCAGCCGCGCCTCCTTGGCCTGCTCGAGCGCGTCGGCGAGGACGGAGGAGGGGATCCCGGTCGTCTTCGTGTCGAGCTGGAGGGCGGTGACCACCGTCTCGGTGCCGGTCACCTTGAAGTCCATGTCGCCGTAGTTGTCCTCCGAGCCCAGGATGTCGGTGAGCGTGACGTACTTCCCGTCCTCGGCGATCAGACCCATCGCGATCCCGCCCACCATCCCGCGTAGCGGGACGCCGGCGTCCATGAGCGACAGCGTCGCCGCGCAGGTGGAGGCCATCGACGTCGACCCGTTGGACTCGAGCACCTCGGAGACCACGCGCAGGGCGTAGGGGAACTCGTCCGGCGGAGGAACGACCGGGAGGACCGCCTTCTCGGCGAGCGCGCCGTGTCCGATGGCTCGGCGGCTCGGCCCGCGCAGCGGGTAGGCCTCTCCCGTCGAGAAGGGCGGGAAGTTGTAGTGGTGCATGAACCTCTTCGTCTTCTCCTGGAGCTCGTCCACCCCGATGAACTGCTCCATGCGCGGCATGCCGAGGGTGGTCACCGAGAGGGCCTGCGTCTCGCCCCGCTGGAATAGACCCGTACCGTGCGCCCGGGAGAGCAGCCCCACCTCGGCGTAGAGGTGGCGGATGTCCCTGGGCCCACGGCCGTCGATGCGGACGCCGTCATCGACGATGCGGCGTCGGATGATCTTCTTCTGCAGGGCGCGGAAAGCGGCCGAGACCTCCCGCCCCCGCTCCTCGAACTCCGATGACGTGGCCTCGACCAGCTCGGCCTTGATCTCGTCGAGCCGGCGGTTGCGGTCGGCCTTGCCGGCGATCGAGAGCGCCTCCCGCAGCTTGTCTCCCGCGAGCGAGCTCACGCGGTCCATCACGTCGTCTCCGTACTCGGAGGTGACGATCCACTCCCGCTCGGGGATCTCGCACTGCGCGGCGAGCTCCGTCTGCAGCCTGCAGACCTGGGCGATGTAGTCCTTGGCGACCTCGATCCCCTCGGCCAGGACCCCCTCGTCGGGAGCCGGGGCGCCGTCCTCGATCAGGTCGAAGGTGTGCTCGAACCCGCCCGCCTCGATCATGAGGATGTCTACCGATGAGCCGTCGTCGCCCACCCGGCCGGCCACGATCAGCTCGATGGTGGCCTGGTCCATCTCCTCGAAGGTGGGGAACGGCTTCCACTGCCCGTCGATATGCGCGACCCGGACCCCCGAGATCGGCCCGGCGAACGGCACGCCACCGAGCAGCAGGGCGGCGGACGCGGCGGTGATGCAGTGGATGTCCCACTGGTTCTCACCGTCCATCTGCAGGACGGTGGCGATGATCTGGACGTCGTGGCGGAACCAGTCGGGGAACGCCGGGCGGAGCGGACGGTCGGTCAGCCGGGCCGTGAGGATCCCCTTCTCGCTCGGCCGCCCCTCGCGCCGCAGGACGCTCCCGGGTATCCGGCCGACCGAGTAGATGCGCTCCTCGACGTCCACCGTGAGGGGGAAGAAGTCGATCCCCTCCCGCAGCGTGGGCGAGGCGACCGCGGTGACGAGCACCTGGCTCTCACCGCAGGTGATCACGACCGCTCCGTTGGCCGCCTTCGCCAGCTTCCCCGTCTCGAGGGAGATCGTGGCGTCTCCGAACGACCCCTGCGTGCGCTTCACGTCGTACATATGCGGTGCTCCTCCTGTGTTCGGGGGAGGAAGCGCCGCGGGGCAGTTCTCAGTGGGGAGCCATGGGGTCTACCCATGGTTCTCGACTGACAACTGTCGCCGCGCGCCTCCTCACCCTCTACGTCGTCGCGGACCCTCCGCCGCGACCCTCGGACGGACGACGACGCCGGGCCGAGGGCCCGGCGTCGCGTCAGCTGTGCCTGATCTTCAGCTCGTCGCGGATCGCTTTGTAGCGATCGAAGTCCTCGCGCTTGAGGTAGTTCAGCAGGCGCTTGCGCTGCTGGACCAGCTTCAGGAGCCCGAGTCGCGTGTGGTGGTCCTTCTTGTGGACCTGGACGTGCGCGGTGAGCTGCTTTATGCGCTTGTCCAGGATCGCGATCTGGACCTCCGGCGAGCCGGTGTCGTTCTCGTGGGTGCGGAAGCGCGAGACCAGCTCGCCCTTCTCTTCCTTCGTGAGGCCTACGGACACGTGCAACTACTCCTCGTTCGGGGGGGCTCGGTACGGACCCCCCGATTATGCCACAGCATCCGGGCTGTTCAGGGGGCCGAGGCGAGCACCCGGCGGGCCTCGGCCACGTCGAGCCGCATCTGCTCGACCAGTTCGTCGATCGAGGGAAAGGCGCGGTCACCCCTCAGCCGGGTGGTGAACTCGATCTCCGCCTCCCGTCCGTACAGGTCCTCGTCGAGGTCGAACACGTGTATCTCGACGCCGGTGGACGTCCCCTCCAGGGTCGGCTTGTCCCCCACGTACACGGCCCCGGGCAGCCGTCGGCCGGCCTCCACCCACCAGCCCGCGTAGATGCCCGCCGCGGGGAGGCACGTCCGCTCGGGGGGCTCGAGGTTGGCGGTCGGGAAACCGATCTCCCGGCCGCGTCCGTCGCCGCGCACGACGGTCCCGGCGATGCGGTGGCTGGCTCCCAGCAGCGCCGCGGCGCCTGACACGTCACCCTCCAGGACGAGCCGGCGGACCTCCGACGTCGAGACCTTCTGGTCGCCTCCGACGAGAGGGGCCACCTCGACCGTGAACCCCAGCTCGGCTCCCAGTTCGGACAGGACCTGCGGGTCCCCCGCCCGGTCATGACCGAAGCGGAAGTCCTGGCCCACCACGACGTGCGCGCAGGCGAGTGACTCCACCAGGACCCGGCTCACGAACTCCCTCGGGGTGAGCTCGGAGACCTCCCGGCTGAACGGGACGAGCAGGACGCGGCCGATACCCAGCTCCTCGAACCTGGCCAGCCGCTGAGCCGTGCTCCACAGGCGGCACGGGGCCGCCTCGGGACGTACCACCTCGAGCGGGTGCCGGTCGAATGTGACGACGGTGGGCACCGCGCCGGCGCTCTCAGCCGCCTGCGTAGCGCGCTCGATCAGGGCCTGGTGCCCGATGTGGACGACCGCGAAGGCGCCGATGGTCGCCACGGACGGGCCCGTCGGACGGGCGTCGAAACCTGTGAGGACCTCCACGGGGCTCAATCTCCGCTCGCCGGGGGCAGGACCGTGACGGGGCGCAGGATACCGTCCTCGGACTCGAACACGCCGACCACCCCGTCCGGCCCCCGGACCAGGACCAGCCCCGGGGGGGCGTCGGTGGGGAGCCGCTGTCCGGACCGTGCCCGCCGGGCCGGGTCCGCGGCGAGGTCGAGCATCCGGAGGTCGCGCAGGGCGGTGTCGACCGCCAGCACGTCCGCCGGGCCGATCCCGTCCGGAGGAACGGCGTCGTCGACGGACAGGGAGCCGATCGAGGTGCGGCGCAGCGCCTCCACGTGGGCGCCGCAGCCCAGCGACTCCCCGATATCGGCCACGAGGGACCGGATGTATGTGCCCGCCGAGCACGTCACCTCCACACCGAAGCGAGGGAGGTCGAACGAGGTCACGGTCAGCTCGTAGACGGTGACCGTCCGCGCCTCGAGTTCCACCTCCTCACCTCGGGCCGCGCGCCGGTAGGCCCGCTCCCCTCCCACCTTGATCGCCGAGACCGCCGGGGGGACCTGCTGGATCGTCCCCCGCAGGCGGGACGCGGCCTCGGCGAGCTGCTCCTCCGTCACCGCCGGGTCCTGCCTGGACAGGACCTCGCCGGCCGCGTCGAGGGTGCTCGTCCGCACGCCCAGCACGCCGGTCGCCGTGTAGGTCTTCGCCTGGTCCTGCACGAACCGCAGGAGGCGGGTGGCCGGGCCCACCGCCAAGACCACGAGTCCGGACGCGGGGGGGTCGAGGGTGCCGGCGTGTCCGACCTTGCGGGTTCCGAGACGGCGCCGGGCGGCGTCCACCACGTCGTGCGACGTGGGGCCGGGTGGCTTGTCTACGAGGACGAATCCGATCACGCGGGTGGCGACCGGAGCGCCTCGTGGACCGCGGCGATCGTCCCCTCGAGGTCGAGGTCGGAGGTGAACCCGGCTGCCAGGCGATGTCCTCCGCCGCCGAAGGCGACCGCGACCGCGGACACGTCCGTGCCCCCCTTCGACCGCAGGGACGCCTTCCACCGTCCGTCTTCCAGCTCCTTCAGGACCGCCGCCACGTCGGCCTCCCGGATGGACCGCAGCACGTCGATCAGCTCGTCGGTCTCGTCGAAGGAGATCCCCTCGGCCTCGACGTCGGCCTGCGTCACCCAAGAGACGACCGCCGGGGGGTCGGCCAGCATGCGCGCCCGCTCCAGCACGTGGCCGAGCACCTTGAGGTAGCCGAAGGGCTGCGACTCGAAGACGGCCTGGCTGACCTCGTCGACCCTCACCCCGCGGTCGATGAGGAACCCGGCCATCGCGTGGGTGCGTGGCCCCACGCTCGCGTACGCGAACCGGCCGGTGTCGGTCACGAGGCCCGTGTACAGGCACGTGGCCACCTCGGGGGTGATATCGGCCCCCAGTCGAAGCAGCAGGTGACAGACGAGCTCCGACGTCGAGGAGGCCTCGGCGTCGACGACGTCGATCGTGCCGAAGCACGTGTTGGAGACGTGGTGGTCGATGTTGATCAGTTCGGGAGCCGAGGTGAAGGGGGCCTGGAGGAGTCCCAGGCGCTCCGGGCTCCCGCAGTCGAGGGCGACGCAGAGCCGCGACTCCGGGAAGGACGAGGGAGGCACGATCTGGTCGAGCCCGGACAGGTAGGAGTACAGGCTGGGGACGGCGACGTCCTCGCTGCCCCAGCCCACCGCGACCTCGGCGCGGCCCCGGAGGGCGAGCGCCAGCGCCAGCGCGGAGCCGAGCGCGTCGCCGTCGGGGTGCACGTGGCATGCGATGTTGACCCGGTCCGCGGACGAGATGACCTCGGCCGCGCGGTCGAGGGATCCGGCCACCTCGGGCTGGGGCGGTAGGGGCTGGGTCAACCCTGCTCCTCGTGCTCAGCGGACGGCGACTCGTCCCCCGCGTGGATCTCGCGGAGGAGCTCGTCGATCCGCGCGCCACGGTCGGGCGTGTCGTCGAGGTGGAAGTAGAGCTTGGGCAGCGTCTTGAGGCGCACCTGTCTGCCCGCCTCGGTGCGCAGATAGGACTGGGCGCTCTCGAGCCCTTCCTGCGTCTGCTCGCGCTGCTCGGGGTCCAGCACCGTGTAGTAGACGTCCGCCTTGCCGAGGTCGGGTGTGACACGGACGGCGGTGATCGTGACGAAGCCGACCCGCGGGTCCTTCAGGTGCCGCTGGATCAGCTCGCTGAGGACCTCCCGCAGAGCCTCCGAGACGCGCTGGGTGCGCCTGGTCATCGGTCAGTCCTCCGGTTGGAAGATCTCGACGTCGGTGGACAGGATCTCTACCCGGCTCTCCCGGGCTACGAACCGCTCGACCTCCTGGAGCATCTTGCGGACGTGGTCGATCTGGCCGGAGACGCAGGATATCCCCAGTGCCGTCCGCTGCCACAGCTGAAGATGGTCGACCTCGGCCGCGGCGACGTTGAACTTCGCGGTGAGGCCGCCGATGAGCCCCTTGACCACCGTCCGCTTGCCCTTCAGGGAGCCCGACGCGGGGATGTGCAGCTCGATGCGGGCGACGCCGACGAACATGACGGCGTCAGGTGCGCGCGATCTCGCGAACCTCGAACGCCTCGATCACGTCGCCGATCTTCACGTCGGTGTAACCCTCGAGCTGGATGCCGCACTCGAAACCGGTCGCCACCGTGCGCACGTCCTCTTTGAACCGGCGCAGGGAGCCGATCCGGCCCTCGTGGATCACCACGCCGTCGCGCAGGAGGCGGGCTTGCGAGTTGCGGACGACCTCCCCGTGGGTGACGTAGCACCCGGCCACCATCCCGCGCGGGATCTTGAACGTCTCCCGAACCTCGGCCGACCCGAGCACGTTCTCGCGGAACTCGGGGGCCAGCATCCCCTTGAGGGCCTGCTCGATCTCGTCGAGCAGCTCGTAGATGACCCGGTACGTCCGGATCTCGACGCCGGCCGTCTCGGCGGCCTGGCGCGTCTTGCCGTCCGGTCGCACGTTGAACCCCACGACGATGGCGTTGGACGCGGTCGCGAGCGTGACGTCGCTCTCGGTGATGGCTCCCACCGCCTTGCGGACTATGTTCACCCGCACCTCGCCCACGTCGATCTTGTGCAGCTGGTCGCTGACCGCCTCGAGCGTCCCCTGCTGGTCGGCCTTCAGGATCAGGTTCAGCTCATCCACCTGCGCGAGCAGCTGCTCCAGGCTGGCCTTGGGCTTCCGGGCCACGAGCTCGGCCTGGCGTCGGGCGGCGTCACGCGCCTGGGCCGTCTGGCGGGCCGTCCGCTCGTCGGCGACCGTACGGACCTCGTCGCCCGCCTCGGGCACCGAGCTCCATCCGAGGACGAGCACGGGACGGGAGGGGTCCGCCTCGTCGATGGCTCCCCCCCACTCGTCGAGCATCGCCCGGACCTTCGCCCACGCCGCGCCGGCGACGATCGTGTCGCCGACCCGCAGGATCCCGTGCTGGACGAGGACCGTGGCCACCGCTCCGCGCCCCTTGTCGAGGTGGGCCTCGAGGACGACGCCGCGGGCCGGTCCGGACGGGACGGCCTTCAGGTCGAGGTCCTCTGAGACGAGGACGACACCGGTCAGCAGGTCGTCCAGGTTCTCCCCGGTGACGGCCGACACGTCCACGAACAGGACGTCGCCGCCCCACTCCTGAGGCTGGAGCCCGCGCTCCGAGAGCTCCGCCCGAACCCGGTTGGGGTCGGAGTCGGGCTTGTCGATCTTGTTGACGGCCACGATGATCGGCACGTGGGCCGCCCGGGCGTGGTCGATGGCCTCGAGGGTCTGCGGCATCACGCCGTCGTCGGCCGCGACCACCAGGATGGCCAGATCCGTGACCTGGGCTCCCCGAGCGCGCATCGCCGTGAACGCTTCGTGGCCGGGTGTGTCGAGGAAGGTGATCGCCTGGCCGTCCTTCACGACCTGGTAGGCGCCGATGTGCTGGGTGATCCCGCCGTGCTCGGCCTCCACCACGTTTGCCTCGCGGATCCGGTCGAGGACCGTCGTCTTCCCGTGGTCGACGTGACCCATCACGGTCACGACGGGGGGCCGGGGCGCCAGCTCCTGGCCGTCCGCCTCGGCGGCAGGCGAGGGGGAGTCGAGCCGCTCCTCGACCTCCGGGTCGACCAGCTCCACCTCGACGCCCAGGTCCTCCGCGACGACGAGCACCTCCTCGTCGGCCATGGACTGGGTCACGGTCTTCATCGCGCCGTGGCGCATCAGGACGGTGATCACCTGGGTGGCGGGCTTGCCCAGCCGGTCGGCGAACTCCTGGACCGTCACCCCGTGGTGGACGTGTACGGCGACCGCCGAGACCGCCGGGACGGGTTCGGGCTCCGGCTCCGGCTCGGGCTCGGGTTCCGGGGCTGGCTCGGGCTCCGGTTCCGGGGCCGGCTCGGGCTCCGGGGTGGGCTGGGCGCGGACCGCGGCGGGGGCCTCCTTCACGGCCGTCGCCGTGGCCGCTCCGTCCGTGCCGGCTCCCTGAAGGCGCGCCAGCACCGAATCGTCGACGGTCGAGGCGTGCGACTTCACGTCGACCCCGGCGGCCTGCAACCGCTCGACGAGCTCCTTCGACGGAACCCCGAGCTCCTTGGCGATCTCGTACACCCGACGCTTGCTCAATCCGATCCTTTCCCCACGCTCGGGGCCTGTGGCGCGGTCCGCGCGAGGCGCTCCGTGTCGCGAGCGCCCAGCGGCGTCCTCAGCGCCCGGGCCAGCCGGCCCTTCTGGGCCACCTGCTCCAGGCACCGGCCGCTCGGACAGACGTACGCCCCGCGGCCGGGGGCCTTGCCTCCCGGATCCCAACGGACCTCTCCGTCCGGACCCCGGACCAACCTTACAAGACTATCCTTCGCGGCCCGGCGCCGACACACGGCGCAGGACCGCACGGGCTCACTCCGGGGCGGTCGGCGCTGGCTCATCGCTGGGCGCCGCCTCCTGCTGGGCCTGAGCCTCCAGATCGGACGCGGTCTCGACGCGTATCCCGCGGCGCCGGGACCCCTCCGCCGTGCCGGGCTCGAAGACGCCCTTGGGGGTCGGCGGGTCGCCCACGGAGTACTGGCTCTCCGACTTGATGTCGATCCTCCAGCCGGTGAGCCTCGCGGCCAGCCGTGCGTTCTGTCCCTCCTTGCCGATGGCGAGGGAGAGCTGGCTGTCCGGCACGACCACCGTGGCCGTCTTGGTGTCCTCGTCGATGACCACCTCGCGCACCCGGGCGGGTGACAGCGCCTCGACGATGAGATCACTCGGGTCGTCGCTCCACAGGACGACGTCGATCTTCTCGCCCCGCAGCTCGTTCACGACCGCCCGGACCCGGGAGCCCTTCGGACCGACGCAGGCGCCCTTCGCGTCGATGTTGATGTCGTTGGAAGCCACGGCCAGCTTCGTGCGGTGGCCGGCCTCCCGGGCGATGGCCTTGATCTCCACGAGCCCGTCCTGGATCTCGGGGACCTCCATCTCGAACAGCTTGCGCACGAGCCCGGGGTGGGTTCGCGACACCACGATGGTCGGACCCTTCGCGCTGCGGCGGACCTCGACGATGTAAGCCCTCACGCGATCGCCCACCTCGTAGCGCTCCCGCGGTACCTGCTCGGCCGCGGGCATCAGGGCCTCCGCCTTGCCGAGGCTGAGGATGGCGAAACGTGGGTCGTGCTGCTCCACCACGCCGTTCACGATGTCGCCCTCGCGGCCCTCGTACTCCTCGAAGGTCATCTCCCGCTCGGCCTCGCGCAGCCGCTGCACGATCACCTGCTTCGCCGTCTGCGCGGCGATGCGTCCCAGGGCGGACGGCGTCTCGACGAAGGTCTCCGAGAGAACCTCCTCGGTCTCCTCGTCCACCACCTGCTCGAAGACCTTGATCTCGGCGGTGTTGCGGTCCATCTCGATGCGAGCGTGCGTCGCCGTGACGCCCGGGGTCTTGGGGTACGCGGCTCCCAGCGCGTCCTCGAGGGCGGTCCAGATGCTCTCCGCGGGGATGCCCCGCTCGCGCTCGAGGGTCGCCAACGCGTCGATCAGCTCGAGGTTGGTCTGGTCACGCTGCTTCTTCTTCGCCATCTCACACCCCTCGGACACTCAGGCGGGCTTGCGAGATCTCCTCGAAGGCCACGCGCTCGGTTCCCTCGCCCCCGTCGACGGAGACGCCGGCCTCGTCGGCCGCCACGATCGTCGCTTCGAGGGGGGGACGCTCGTCGCGGAACGTGATCCGCACCGGCCTTCCCACGCAGACGCCGAACTGCTCGGGGGAGCTGAGCTTCCTCTCCGCACCCGGAGAGGAGACCTCGAGGACGTACCGGGCCTCGCCCGGGACGGCGTCCTCCGCGTCGAGCGCGCGGGAAAGTGACTCCGCGAACCCCGCGATCTCGTCGGACCCGACGCCTCCGAGGCGGTCCAGCGCGACGGCCAGGGTGTCGCGGCCCGCCTCCATGCGGAAGGTGACGTCCCAGACGACGAGGTCTCTCTCGGCGGCCAGCTGATCCACGACCGGACGCACGGCGGACAGCACCTCGGCCGGGCGCCTCCGACGCGCGGGGCGCGGGCGCTTCGTCTGTCTATCCGACATCGTCCTCACTCCACTCCCCCAAAAAAGAAGTGGGCCGATGCCCACCCGTTCGGAACGTCTATGCGCGCCTTCCGCGGCGCGCCTGTCAGGATACTTCGGTCGCAGACGCCCCGCAAGTGGTCGCTTCAAGGCGTTTCCGCAGGTCAGCGTGGATTCTCAAGGGAACGAGCGAGGTAGTCAGGGTCTCGTCGCGACCACCAGGTCGCGCACGATCGAGGCGTCCACGCGGTGCTGGAACGCAGGCAGGGCGAAGGGCTGGAGGCCGGCCGCGGCGACGAGCGCGTGGGCATGGGAAGGGTCCAGAACTAGGGCGTTGAACGCGATCCCCACCGCGCCTCCTCGTCGCATCAGCTTGGTCCAGACCGGGAGGGCCTCCCCCAGCAGGTCCGCCGGGGACCGGGCCAGCGCCTCGGTGCGGGAGCCGTGCTGCACGCCGTACGGGAGGTCCGCGACGACGAGGTCGAACGAGCCCGCCCCGAAGTGGTCCATCGCGTACCTCGTGTCGTCGGCCACCAGGACCGCCCGCTGGTTCGGAGCGGCCTTGTCCGGGGCGAGCTCGATATCGACCCTCAGCGCCTTCGGCTTGCCCTTGCGGTTGACGCTGGACCTCCGGGAGGAGTGCTTGTAGCGCTTGTCCCTCAGCCACTGCAGCAGGAACGCCGCGTGCATCTCCACGTCGCGACGGTTCAGCTCGATCCCGGCCACGTCCAGGCCGTGGAGCAGCCCCACGTTGAGGGTGGTCCCCCGGCCCGCCAGGGGGTCGAGCAGGTCTCGCGGCTCCCGGTGCGCGGCCGCCGCCGTGACGTTGAGCAGGAGCTTCGTGAAGCTCTCGTTCGTCTTGCCGGCGTAGCGCTGGATGGTGACGAGGTCGTCGTCGTGGGTTGACGCCCTCGGCACCTCGACGGGGGCCAGGAGCTCCCCGACCAGCTCATAGGCGGCGAACAGCCCGGACAGCCGCCCGAGCCCGGGAGGGAGGCGGTCGGAGGTGAACGTCACGTGATCCACGCCGGCGATGACGGACACCTCCACGTCGCTGGCCTCGGGAGCCAGCACGGACAGCTCAGCGGCCGTCAGCGCGGGGGCGGCGGACGCGTAGACCCGGTTGTGGGACGGGTGGACCGCGATCGTGTACCTGGGCACCCCGGGAGCCTAGCCGGAGCGAGATCGAGGGGGACGCGCGGTGCCCGGTGGGGGCCGGTCTCCCGGCCCCCACCTCACATCGTCATCGCGTCGGCGTGGTTGGGGTCTCGGAAGCGTTGCCCTGCGCCGTCTCGGCGACCTGGCTCATCCGCGCCCTCGCCTCCTCGGCGAGCTGGCTCGCCTCCTCCGACCCGGCGTTCTGCAGCGTCTCCTGCGCGGTGGTGGCCACCTCGGAGACGACCTGGCTGGCCACCTGACGTCCGTGCTCCACGGCCTGCTGGGCCGTGTCCGCGATCGCCTGCCGCGCCTCAACCGCCATGGGAGCCACGTACTCCTCCTCGAGGCGGGTCGGCTTCATGAACATCCCGGCTATGAACCCGGCCGCCGCGGCCCCGATGGCCAGGCCGATCGGGTTCTGCTCGGCGATCGTGATGCCGCGCCGGGCGGTCTGGCGCACCTGCTGGGGGTTCGGTACTGCGTCACCCACGCGGTGCGCGCCCGAGGAGACCCCGCCCGCGACCGACGAGACGCCTCCGGCCACCGACGAGCCCATGTCCGAGACGCCGTCGGCTACCGTGCTGCCGGCGCCCGTGACCGCTCCCACGACGGAGTCCTTCGCCGAACGTACCGAGTCCACGATGTCCTCCTTCTTCCGCGACACCGCGTCACGCGCACGGCTCGGGACGTCGGCCTTGTACCCGATCGCCTCGATGGTCTCGCCGATCTCCTCGCGGGTCTGCTCGATCTCTTCCCTTATCTGTTCTGGTTCCTTGCCCACCGGATGTCCTCCTTCACGCTCTCCACGTCCTGTTTGACGCTCTCCTGTGCCTGTTCGGGAACGGGCGGTGCGGCGTCCTGGACCTTGTCCTTGCCTCTCATGCCGAGGGCGGCCGCGGCTCCCCCGTAGACGGCCGCGACGATCAACGCCGACAGCCACGCCGGGAGCACCAGCGAGATCAAGAGGACGATCGCCGCGGTGAGGCAGGCGAAGGCGAAGAAGCCGAGTCCTCCGGCCGCGCCGAGGAACCCGAACCCGGCTCCCGCTCGCTTGCCCTTCTGGGTCAGCTCCGCGCGGGCCAGGTCGAGCTCCTGCTTGACCAGCGTCGATGTCTGTTCGGCGAGCATCCTCAACAGCTCCGGGAGCCCGCGATCGGTGAGGTCGTCCTCCTGTTGGGTCAGCCTCGCGTCGGCGACCGCCGGTGGAGGGGAGCTCCGGCGGGGCGGGCGCTTGCTCACAGCCCCACCTGCCCCGGGGTGACCGGCGGGGCCGGCGAGGTCGTCGGACCCGTGTGCACCGCGGGGGTCGGCGAGGGAGCCGGGACGGGCGGCGTCCCGACCGGGACCGAGGGCGTGCCGACCGACGACTGCGACCGGACCCCCATCTGCGTGCGCTGGGTGTACCGACGGACGCCGGACGCCTTCACCACGCGCGCCGCGGCCAGCCCGAGCGCGAAGCATCCCGCCGCGACCAGCCACGGCTGGCGGCGCGCCATGTCCTCGAGGTCGCCGAGCATCCGGTCGGTGTCGGCGTCCTGGAGGTAGCGGCCGAGTCCCTCGATGCGGGTCGCCGCCTGTTCCACGAGCCCCGCGACCGGGGCGCGGTCCTGGTTGCGGAGCAGCTCGCTCATCGAGCGGAGGTCCTCCGCGGTCGACGAGACCTGCTGTCCCACCTGTGTGGTGCGGGTGTCCAGCTCGCTGGACACCCGTCCCTTCGCAGAGCCCACCGCCTGCTGTGCCTGTCCGGCCGCCTCCGAGGCGACCTGCTTCAGCGTCCCTTGGTCCTCACCGGACGACGCGGTCGCCGTCGCGGTGCCTGCCAGATCCTGATCAACCATGAGGCCTCCTACCTACCTGTGCTGGGACGGGAGCTTTACCCGTGCGGAGGCCTTCCGAACCGGTCGGTTCCCTGCCCCGCCCACCTGGGTCAGGGCATCGGCGATCGACGCGCGGGATCCAGCGGGAGGACCGGTATCATGTCCGCGTGTCCGGGTCCCCCGGACACGACACGCTGGCGTAGCTCAGTGGCAGAGCACCTCCATGGTAAGGAGGGGGTCCGGGGTTCAAATCCCCGCGCCAGCTCCACCGTCCGCGGTGGCGTCCTCCGTCACCACTGGGCGACCGCTCGCTGCGTGATCTCGAGCTCGGGTTCGGGATCGGTGGACGGCAGCCGGACGACGAAGGTGACGGACCGGCCCTCCAGCCGGACGTCGATGCTGCCTCCCGCGGCGTGTACGAGGCGACGCACGATGTGCAGGCCCAAGCCCACGCCCGAGGCCTCCCGGGTCGGCGATGGGTCGAGCTGGACGAACGGCTCGAAGATGCGCTCGAGGTCGCGCTGGTCCAGGTCGTGCGTCTCGTTCGTCACCGAGAGGGCCACCTGCGGACCCTCCGAGAACGCGCGCACGACGATCTCGGTCCCGGCCGCCGAGAACTTGCGGGCGTTGCCGACCAGGTTGCCGACCACGATCCGCAGCACCTCCGGGTCCACCCCGGCGTGAAGCCCGTCGTCCATGACCGAGACGATGCGGCTGCCGCTCCCGGAGGCGACCCCCAGGTCCTCGCTCACGACCTGGTGCACCACCTGGGCGACGGCGGTGCAGCCGTCGGTGGGGACCTCGCTGATGCGAGACGCGTGCAGGAGGTTCTCGATGAGGTGCTGGAGGCGTCTCGACTGGCGCAACAGCCTCTTCGTGACGTCGCGCCGGGTGGTCGCGTCGAGGCGCTCGTCGTGGCGCAGCAACATGTCCCCGTATCCGACGATCGCGGTGAGGGGTGTGCGGAACTCGTGGGAGACGACGCTGACCAGATCCTCCTTCGCCTGGTCGGCCTCCCGCAGCCGCTGGGCGATCGCGCGCTCCCCCTCGTAGAGCTGCCGGTACGACTCCCGGGCGGCGGCCTGGGCGTCCTCGTTGAGCTTCCAGGCGATCAGGCCGACGAGGCTGGCGGCGAGGACGAACCCCCCGTGCACCGCGGCCCACGTCCAGGGCCGAACGATCGCTGCCGGATGGTTGAAGACGGCCTCCGGGTGCAACGCGCCCATGATCCCGTGGTGCAGGACCACGTACGCGATCGCCACGAGGAAGGGGGTCCACTGCTGGTAGAGCGTGACGATGCCCACCATGACGAAGAAGTGGAAGTGAGCCTCGATCAGCCCTCCCGAGATGTGGACGGCCAGCGCCGAGCAGGTGATCAGGCCGGTGGTGGCCAGAGAGGCGGCCACTCCGCGGGTCTTGGAGAGGGAACCCGACAGCACCGCCAGGACCAGGACCGGAAGGGCCTCGGCGAAGCTGTGCAGAGGGCCGAACCCAGCGAGCAGGGCGAACACCGCGATGCCCGGGACATGGAGCCAGAGCACGGCTCGGATGGCGCGGTGGCGCGCCGTCCAGGCCTCGTCGGTGAGCGTGTCTCCACGAGGGATGTAACCCAGCAACCTCTCGCGCATCTCGCCTCCGTCCACCTCTACGAGGGAGTGTCGGCTCCCGGGCGTCGCCTGGCCATGCGCCAGATGGGTCAGTCAGGGGGACCCATCCGGGCTACGG
>DATLFR010000068.1 GCA_035540895.1 Actinomycetota bacterium
GCCTACGTCCGCAACGCGGCCTTCGTGGTCACCAACGAGCGTGACCTGCTGCACGTGGACCGCGACGGCGAGGTCCAGCCCCTCGACTTCGGCGCCCATTCGGTAGCGGCCGGCCCCGACGAGGTGTGGGTCTCGTTCCCCGAGCGTGGGGAGCTGCAGTCGTTCGCCCCGGAGGGGGTCCGCCAGAGGACGGCCGAGCTGTCCATCGACCCCGGCGAGGTGATCGCCGCCGAGCGCGGGGACCGAGTGCTCGTCGCCGACGAGGCGGGTACGCGGATCCAGTCGGTGAACCCGCAGACGGCCCGCCTCGCCGACCGGGCCGACCTCGACCGCGGAGCCGACATGTTCGCCGTGGTCGACCGCGCCGGGCTCCCGTGGGCGGCGGACGGCGTGCGGTTGAACCTGATCGAGCCGCGCGGACTGGCCGTGCTGGGCGGGGTCGAGCTCCCCGGGTTCCCCACCGCGCTAGCGCCCGTCCCCGGACAGCGGTCGGTCGCGGCGGTCGTGCCCGGGACGGGCATCGTGTGCGCCACGGCGTCGCCCGAGTTCGCGTGGAGGTTCGGGAGCGCGGTCACGGGGTCCCTCATGGTGGCGCTCGTCTTCCTGCTGGCCGTGCGCTTGTTCGGCTCCGTCCGGGCCGGGCTGCTGGCGGCCGTCTTCCTGACCGTGTGCGGGCTCGCCTTCACGATGTCGCGTCTGGCCATGAACGACAGCTACGTGACCGCGGGCATCCTCGGGGCGTGGTTCTGCGTCCTCGGGATGCTCTACAGGTGGGGGTCGGACGAAGAGCGGTCCAGACCCGCCGCCCTGGCCTGGCTCGCCGGCGCAGGCGTCCTCATGGGAGCCGCGGTCGCCTCGAAGTGGCCGGCCATGTTCGCGCTCGGCGGCATCGGGCTGCTGCTCATATGGGACCTGGCCAGCCGGCGCCGGGAGGGGGTCTGGTCCCTGGCCGGACCGCTCCCCGTCTCCCTGGCCGTCCTCGGGGTGGCGCTGCTCCTCGTCCCGGCCGGGATCTACCTCGCCTCGTACATCCCGGAGCTGCGGATGGGACGCACGCTGCCCGGCCTCCTGCAGCTGCAGCGGGACATGTTCGGCTACCACTCGCGGCTCACCGAGTCCCACCCCTTCGGCTCCCCTTGGTACGGCTGGCCGTTCGGCCACCGGGCGGTCTACCTGTTCCTGGGAGACGAGGGCGGGGGACGCCGCGCCGAGATGTGGACGGCGGCGAACCCGGTCGTCTTCATCGGGGGGTTGCTCGCGCTGATCGCCCTAGCCGGGTCGGCCTTCCGCCGTCGAGCGGTCGGGGCGGCGGTGGTGGTGGGGGCCGCGCTCGTGCAGTACCTGCCGTGGGTGGGTGTCGACCGGGTCGTCTTCCTCTACCACTACCTGCCGGTGATCCCGTTCCTGGCGCTCGCGCTCGGGTGGTGGCTGACCGACGGTCCGGCCGGGCGACCCAGGCGGACGGAGACGATCCTGGCCGTCGGCGGCGCGCTGCTCTCCTTCCTCCTCCTGCTCCCGGTGCTCACCGGCATCACGCTCCCGAACGCGGCGGTGGACGCGGTCAAGGCGTGGCTCCCCTGGGTCTTCTGAGCCGCGGCGACACGCGCACGGCGTGTGGCAGGATGCACCGCATGGACCTGGACCCCATCTTCAAGGCGTACGACATCCGGGGGCTCTACCCGGAGCAGATCGACGCCGATGCGGCCCGGCGCATCGGTCGGGCCTTCGCCGTCTTCACCGCGAGCCCCGAGGTGCTCGTGGGGCGCGACATGCGCGAGTCCTCGCCCGAGCTCGCGGCCGCCTTCATCGAGGGGGTCACCGCGGCGGGCAGCGATGCGGTGGACCTCGGCCTGTGCTCGACCGATCTCGTGTACTACGCCTCCGGACACCTGGGGCGCCCCGGGGCGATGTTCACCGCGTCGCACAACCCCGCCGTCTACAACGGGATAAAGATGTGCGGGCCGGGAGCGGCGCCCATCGGGATCGACACCGGGCTGCTCGAGATCAAGGCCCTGGCGACCGACCTGCCCCCCGAGGCGCCGAGGCGGGGCTCGGTCTCGCAGCGGGACCTCCTCGACGAGTTCGCCGATCACCTGTTGTCGCGCATAGCGCTGGACGAGATGAAGCCGCTCGTCGTGGCGGTCGACGCCGCGAACGGCATGGGCGGCAAGGTGGTCCCGGCGGTGCTCGGGCGGCTGCCCATCGAGGTCGTCCCCCTGTACTTCGAGCTGGACGGAACCTTCCCGAACCACCCGGCCGACCCGATCCAGCCCGAGAACCTCCGCGACCTGCAGGGGTTGGTCAGGAGCAGGGGAGCCGACGTCGGCCTGGCGTTCGACGGCGACGCCGACCGGGTCTTCCTCCTCGACGAGCACGCGCGTCCGGTCTCCGGCAGCCTGACCACCGCGCTCGTCACGCAGGCGATCCTGACCGACCACCCTGGGGAGACCGTGATCTACAACGCGATCTGCTCCCGCGTCGTGCCCGAGGTGATCGAGGAGCTCGGGGGCCGCGGGGTCCGGTCGAAGGTCGGCCACTCGTTCATCAAGCAGCTCATGGCCGAGCACGAGGCGGTGTTCGGCGGCGAGCACTCCGGGCACTACTACTTCCGGGACAACTACCGGGCGGACTCCGGGCTGCTCGCGTCGCTGTACGTGCTGGACACGATCTCCCGCTCGGGCCGGACGCTGGGAGAGCTGCTCGCGCCGTTGGACCGTTACTCGAACTCGGGCGAGATCAACTCGGTGGTGACCGACCAGACGGCGGCGCTCGAAGCCGTCTCGGCCGGGTTCGCGGAGGCGGCCCAGGACCGGCTGGACGGCCTGACCGTGTCCGACGCCGACTGGTGGTTCAACGTCCGTCCGTCCAACACCGAGCCCTTGCTCCGCCTGAACGTGGAGGCCACGTCCGAAGGGTTGATGGCCGAGGTGCGGGACCGCGTCCTCTCGATCATCCGATAGCGAGGGAGAAGATGCCGATCGACAGAGAGCTCCTCGAGATCCTGGCCTGCCCGAAGTGCAAGCACCCGGTGACGGAGGAGACGAAGGACGGTGAGGAGTTCCTCGTCTGCACGGCCCCCGACTGCCGGCTCGCCTACCCGGTGCGCGACGGGATCCCGGTGATGCTGATAGACGAAGCCCGTCCGTGGAGCGACTGAGCCTCGACGACGCGCGGGTCCTGAAGGCCGGCGACCCTTCGGACGCGCTGGGGGCGGTCGCCTCGCTCCCGGGCCAGCTCGCCCACTGGGAAGGGTCGGGTCCCCCGTCGGACCTGTCCCCCGGCG
>DATLFR010000069.1 GCA_035540895.1 Actinomycetota bacterium
GCGCCGGGCCGGGTGAGGCGGGGGAGCCGGGAAGCCCCGGGGGGTGCGGGAGCGCGAGGAGCCGTGGGAGCGCTGGGTGCGGGAGCGCGAGGAGCCGTGGGAGCCCTGGGTGCGGAGCGCGAGGAGCCGTGGGAGCCCTGGGTGCGGAGCGCGAGGAGCCGTGGGAGCCCCGGGCGCGGAGCGCGAGGAGCCGTGGGAGCCCTGGGTGGCGCGTCCTGCCGGCTCACCGGCCGACTCGCTCGCTACCGGGTGGGTGCGCCGGCGCGGGGCGCCCCATGCGGCGCGTTCCGCCGTCGGACCGACCCGAGCGGCGCCCCCGCCTCCGGCGCGCCGGCGCGATGCGCCATGGCCCCGTAGCCGCGGGCCCGCCGGCGCGATGCGCCATGGCCCCCGTGGCCCCCGGGCCGCCGCGTCCGGAACTAGGTGTGGGACGCGAGGTCCACGGGTATCACGGCGCCTGGCCGTACACATGTTCGGAGGACGAGATGACCGAGGACCGAGACGCGAAGATCGAGCAGCAGCCGCAGTCGAACACGGAGAAGGACCCGGAGAGCTGGGTGACGGGTGACGAGCCGATGACGGGAGCCCAGCGGTCCTATCTCAAGACGCTCTGCGAGGAGACCGACGAGCCGTTCGACCCGAGCCTGTCGAAGGCCGAGGCGTCCAGGATGATCGACGAGCTCCAGAAGCGGAGCCAACGACTCACCCAGGACAGCTGACGCATATGCTCGGCGGGTGGACGACGAGGCGACCCTCCGCTACGACCTCGCGGTGGAGCACGGCGCGGGGTACCACCGCGACGAGCTGGCCGAGCTGACCACCGAGGACGCGGTCCGGCGCGCGGGTGCGATCGCCGAGGGGATGGTCGCGGTCCCGTTCGAGGCGGTCCTGGTGGACGCCGATCCGCCGGCGGACGTCACCCACGTGACGTTCGAGGCGCTCGACGGGTACGCCGTGTCCATCCCGCTGGAGAGGGCAGCGTCCGACGCGGTCCTGCTCGTGCCGCGCCACGACGACCCACGTCAGGGCGTCCGCCTCGTCCTCCTGGACGACGGGGAGGCGTGCATGAACGTGAAAGCGGTCGTCCGGGTGGACTTCAGCGAGGGCCCCGGACGCCACACGGTGGACCCCAACCCCCACCGCAACCAGCAGGTCCCGGGCTGGGACACGTGAGGGGCCCGACCTGCCGTCCGCGCTGAGGCTGCGCCCCTAGCTCGCCCAACCGGCGGGAGCCTAGGCGTACTCCTTCAGCTTCGCCGGCGCGCTCGGGTGGCGCAGCTTCGCGAGCGCCTTCGCCTCGATCTGCCGGATCCGCTCCCGGGTGAGGTTGAACTCCTTGCCGATCTCCTCCAGGGTGCGCGGACGTCCGTCGGCCAGCCCGAAGCGCAGCTCGAGGACACGCCGCTCCCGCTCGGACAGCGTGTCCAGGACCGACCGCAGGTCCTCCTGGAGCATCGACTGCAGCGCGGACTCCGAGGGGGCCTCGGCGAGCTCGTCCGGGATGAAGTGCAGGAGCTCGGTCTCCTCGTCCTCGCCGACCGGGGTCTCCAGGGAGACCGGCTCGGGCATGATCCGGAAGATCTCCTGGACCTTGTCCGGCGTGAAGGCGGCTTCCTTGGCGATCTCCTCGATCGTCGGCTCCCGGCCGAGCTTGTCGAGGAGCTCCTCCTGGATCTTCCGCACCTTCTGGACCGCTTCCACCATGTGGACGGGGATGCGGATCGTGCGGGCCGTGTCGGCTATCGCCCGGGTGATCGCTTGCCGGATCCACCAGGTGGCGTAGGTGGAGAACTTGAACCCCTTCCGCCAGTCGAACTTCTCGACGGCGCGCATCAGGCCCAGGTTGCCCTCCTGGATCAGGTCGAGCAGCGGGAGACCCATCCCCTGGTAGCGGCGGGCGATCGAGACGACGAGCCGCAGGTTGGACTGGATGAACCGCCGGCGGGCGAAGCGGCCGCCGTCGCGGTCGGACTCGAGCTTCTGGAGCTGGCGCTGGGACAGCTTGTGCCCCTCCTTCTCCAAGCGCTTGATCGCGCGTTCGCCGGCCTCGATGGCCTGGGCGAGCTCGACCTCCTGGCGGTCGGTGAGCAGCGGGTACTGTCCGATCTCGCGGAGGTACATCCGGACGAGGTCGGCCTCTCCCTGCTCGAACACGTTCTCCCGGTCGCCGCGGGGGCGTCCCCGGCTCGGCGTCACCTTGGGGGCCGGACCGCGCCCCGGCTTGCGCTCGTCGGCGGTCGCAGCGGCGGCCTTGCCGGTCGCCTTGCCGGCCGCCTTGCCCTCGGCGGGGGCGAGGACGGCGGGAGCCTTCCCCTTCGCCTTCTCGGCCTTGACCTGCGCCTTCGGCTTCACGGCCGCCTTGGGGGCGGCCTTCGCGGGGGCCTTGGCCTTGGCCGCGACCTTCGCAGTCGCAGCAGCCTTCGCCTTCGGGGCGGCCTTCGCGGACACCTTTCGCGCCGATGCCGCGGGCTTCTCGGACGTCTTGGCGGCTGCCTTCGCAGCGACCTTGCGAGCCGGGACCGACTCCGTCCGGTCGGATCCCTTGGCCTTGCGGTCGGGGGTGGCGGGCTTCTTCGCCGTCTTGACGGCGGAGGCCGCGGTTCTCTTGGGCGCGGGCGCGGCCTTCTTGGGTTGGGTCTTGGCCAAGGGGGGTGGCTCCTTCCTTCGCGTCGGCGAGCTCCAGGCTGTGGTCAGCTCGTCCGGTCGAACTCGATGCTATCGGTGGTCGCCCGGGTGTGCAGAGCTTCTCTTCCGCGGCGCGGAGTCCTGCCTGTCAATAGCTCTCACCTGCGATTGTCAACATCCGCCCGCGGTTGTCAAGCCCTTGTCAAGGGGGTTGTCAACCGCGAGCTCGATGCGCTGGGGGGGAGCCGGACGGGGCCATGGCACCGCCAGGGGCCGCTCCGCGCCGACGAAGCGCACGGCTGGGGTCCTGCTCATCCAGGACGCGACCGCGGCCCTCTCCGGTAGTCCTTCGACGCTAAGGGCGAGCGGCCCTTCCGGGCCCCCGATGCGAGGGGGGACGGGGCTATCGGTGGCCAGGCGTCCGTCTCGCAGGACGACGGGCCCGTCGGGAGCCTCCAGCCGGACGAGCCCGGCCCCCGCGATCGCGGCCAGGACGCGGGCGCGGTCCACCGTCCGGACCAGGTCCGCGAACGCGTCGCGGTGTCCGCAGGCTTCTTCGAACCGGCCCTGGGAGGCGAGCCGTCCCAGCTTCAGGGCGAGCGCCTCCCGGGCGGCGGCCAGTCCGGCTCCCATGTCGCGCCGCATGCGTTCCACGGCCTCCGTGTGTGCATCGGCATCGGGAGCCCGTCCCGTGCACGGCCCGTGGCAGGACCCGAGCCTGTACAGGGGGCACGGATCGGTTGCGGTCGCCGCCGTGATGCGCATGGTGCAGGTGCGGACCCCGAACAGCCCGGCCAGGGTGACCCCGGCCGCCTGCGCGCGGGCGCGGGTGGCGAACGGTCCGACGTAGAGCGCGCCGTCGTCGCGCACGGACGTGGTGACCGAGAAGCGAGGGTGCCTCTCGGTCGTGAGCTTCAGGTAGGCGGGAGGCCGGCGACGGACCCCTTGCCGGTTGTACCGGGGCGCCCACCTCTCGATCAGGCGGGCCTCCAGCGCGTCGGTCTCCACCTCGGTGGCGCACCCGATCACGTCCACGGAGGCCACCTCCGCCCTGAGGTCGCCCATCCGCTTGCGTTCGTCGGAGGTGAAGTAGGAACGGACCCGTGCCCTCAGGTCGGCCGCCTTCCCCACGTATATCGGCTCTCCCTGCGCGTTGCGGAACGTGTACACGCCGCGCGTCCGGGGCAGGTCCCGGGCCAGGCGCACCTTCTCGGCATGAGGGTGCGAGCGCACCTTCTGGAGCTCCACGAGTTCGGCGAGCGAGAACACGCCGTAGGCCGATGCTCGCTCGATCAGCCCCCACAGGACCTCGAGGCAGGCGGCCGCGTCGGGGAACGCCCGGTGCACGGGCTGGTGGGTGGTCCGGAAGTGCGCGGCCAGCGTCTGGAGCCTCACGTTCCGGACATCCGTGCGCAGCAGGCGGCGGGCCAGCCGGGCGGTGTCGATCACCGTCACCTCTGGCACCGGGTAGTCGAGCACGGCGCACGCGCGCGTGATGAACCCCCAGTCGAAGCGGGCGTTGTGCGCGACGAAGACGGCGCCGCCCAAGAACTCGAGGAAGGCGGGCAGGACGGCCGGCAGCGGCTCGGCTCCAGCGAGCACCCCGGGTGAGATCCCGGTGAGGAGCTGGATCTGGACCGGGAGGTCGCCGGCCGGACGCACGAGGGTGGAGAAGGTGCCCATCGGCTCGCCACCCCGGGACTTCACCGCGCCGATCTCGACGATCTCGCAGGTCTTCGGGCTCGCGCCCGTGGTCTCCAGGTCAACGGCGCAGAACGTCACCTCGTGCAGGGGGGCGAGCAGGTCGTCGATCCGCCCCTGCCTCGTTGGCGTGAGACCTCCACGAACGTGCGTTCGTTCCATCCGGTCAAGGTGCCATCCGCCACCGACACCGGGCCGCCCGTCGTCGCGGGTCGTCAAGATGGAGGCATGGACGTGCCTCAGCGCTACCGATGCAGGCTCTGCGGGAACCTCACGAGGTTCGACGTGGTCGAACGACGCCGGACCCGCGCCTTCCACCACTTCACGATCGGCGGACTCCTGCGCGTGGAGGAGGAGGAGGTTCTCGAGAGGGAGGTCGAGTCGGTGAGCTGCCGGTGGTGCAACTCACCGGACCACGTGGAGGCGGTCGGCGCGCTCGAGGCGGAGGAGGCCTAGAGCGACCCGGCGAGGGCGCGGAACGCAGATGCGGCGTCGCGCTCGATCGGCTTTCCGTGCCCGAAGACGGCCACCTCGAACTCGAGGCCGGCGAGGCGGAGGATCGACTCCTTCATCAGCTGCCGGTCCTCGGTGAAGAACCCGATCGGCGGTGCCAGCTCCCCCCGCATGTTGGACGCGGCGTCACCGACGAACAGGACCCCCTCCGGCTCCCACAGGTAGGAGACGTGGCCTCCCGTATGTCCGGGGGTATGGACCGCGAGCAGCCCCTCGCAGACGTGCTCGCCGTCGAGGATCTCGCGGTCGACCCGAGCGGGAGAGGGTCGTCCGGCCAGCCGCGGTCCGAGCCACGCTCCGACGCTGCCCTTCCATCCACCGGACGAGGGCCCCGGGTGGGGGGCCTCCCCGCGCGCGACGGGGGCGTCCACCGGGTGGACACACGTGGTCGCGTTCCCGGCGATCGTCTGCAGGCGCGAGAGCCCCCCGATGTGGTCGAGGTGGTAGTGCGTGACTGCGATGTGGCGCACCGAGGGCGGGTGCACCCCGATCCGGTCGATGGAGACGACCAGGTCGGTCACCCGCTTCGCGACGCCCGTGTCCACCACCACCGGCTCGTCCGCCACGATCACGTAGGCGCTGACGAAGGGATGGGCGATGGCCCACACGTCGTGGCTCAGCCTGGTCACCGACATCGCCCCTCCACGTCACTCCGGTGTCACCGGGCCACTCTACGATACGCACACGTGTTCTAGAGAGGAGTCAGGATGCTCATCGACTGCGACGAGTGCCAGATGCAGGGCACCCACCACTGCGACGACTGCATCGTGACGGTCCTGATGCGTGCGGACGACCCCGGTGACGCGATCGTCTTCGACGCCGAGGAGGAGAGGGCGGTCCGGACGATGGCGAGCGTGGGGCTCGTTCCGGAGATCAGGATGACCCGAAGACCCCGGGCGGTGTGAACGCCACGTCCTTGTAACCGGGCGGGGCGTGACCCCACTATCGTACGGACATGATCCGCCTGCATCTGCTGGGGTTCACGCCCGACCTCAAGGGCCTGGTGTTCAGCGGCCGCCGTGGGGGACGCACCGGGACGTACTGGGTGCCGGTGGACGACGAGTTCTGGAAGTCGCTCCAGCAGCTGGAGGGGACCCGGGCCGAGCGAGCGGTCGCCGAGCCGAAGCCGAAGGGGCGGCGACGCAAGCTGACCGCCGACGAGCTCACGCTCGTGGAAGTGAGGGAGCTCTTGGCCGGGCGACGTGGCTCGCCCGCGGCCGCCGAGCAGCCTCCCGCAGCCCCCGAACCCGAGTCCGAGCCCGAGCCCGAGAAGGCGCCGAAGCAGGAGAGCCGGCTCTCGCTGCGGGAGGTGCAGTCGCTGCTGCGGGAGGGCCGTAGCGTGAAGGACGTCGCCGACCTCGCGGGTGTGGACGAGGCATGGGTCGAGCGCTTCACGGGCCCGGTGATGCACGAGGTCCGCGGAGTCGTCGCCATGACGCGGGCCGCCTATCAGCAGCGCGCGCGCCTCGGACCGTCGGGGCTCCCGGTGGGAGACGCGGTCGTGCGCAACCTCCAGGACCGCAAGGCGACCCAGCAGACGCTCGAGGGCATCGACGAGGGCTGGGATGCGAGGCGGACGCGGACCGGGCTGTGGCGGGTCCGGTTGAGGTTCACCCACCGGGGCAAGCGGCGCGCCGCCGAGTGGGACTTCTCGAAGGAGACCCGGGAGGTCCACCCCCGCAACGACCTCGCCCGGGAGCTCGGGTGGTGGCCGTCCCCCGAGACGCGGGCGGCGAAGGCCGTCCGGTCTTCGAGCGAGTCAGAGGACGAGGGCGGCACCCCGACGCGCAAGCGCCCCAGCCGGAAGGCGAAGCCGGCCGCGCGCAAGCGCAAGCCGGCCGCCGCCCGCAAGGCCGCGCCTCGCAAGGGCGCGAAGCGCCGGTCCGGGCGCTAGCCGGCTCCCGGAAGAGATCGCGGCTCGGCCCGGTTACGATGGATGGACCCCTCTCCCCCGAGGTCGTCCGACGACCCATGAGGTGATCCATGACCGAGAAGCTCCCCCCGCTCGTCGACCGCCGTGAGGACCTGACGCTCGATGAGGTCCGCCGCTACTCGCGCCACCTGATCATGCCCGACGTGGCCATGGAGGGTCAGCAGCGTCTGAAGGCGGCCAAGGTGCTGTGCATCGGCGCGGGCGGCCTCGGCTCCCCGGTCGCGATGTACCTCGCCGCGGCGGGCGTGGGGACGCTGGGAATCGTCGACTTCGACGTGGTGGACGAGACCAACCTCCAGCGCCAGATCATCCACGGGCAGTCGGACGTGGGCCGCCTCAAGGCCGAGTCGGCCCGGGAGACGATCGCCGAGATCAACCCGTTCGTCGAGGTCGTGCTCCACACGGAGCGCCTCGACTCGTCGAACGCCTTCGAGATCTTCGAGCCCTATGACGTGATCGTGGACGGCACCGACAACTTCCCCACCCGCTACCTCGTCAACGACGCGTGCGTGCTCATGGGCAAGCCGTACGTCTGGGGGTCCATCTTCCGCTTCGAGGGGCAGTCGTCGGTCTTCTGGGCCGATAACGGTCCGTGCTATCGGTGCCTGTACCCCGAGCCCCCGCCGCCCGGGATGGTCCCCTCGTGCGCGGAAGGCGGCGTGCTGGGCGTGCTCTGCGCGACCATCGGCTCGATCCAGGCGACCGAGGCGGTCAAGCTGATCACGGGAGCCGGGACCCCGCTGCTCGGACGGCTGAAGCTCTACGACGCGCTCGACATGTCCTTCCGCGACATCAAGATCCGCAAGGACCCCGAGTGCCCGATCTGCGGGAAGAACCGCACCATCTCCGAGCTGATCGACTACGAGGAGTTCTGCGGCCTCCCCCGGGGTGAGGAGGACACGTCGCTTCAGGACGAGGTCCCGGCCCTGACGCCGTCCGAGGTCGCCGACAGGGTCCGGTCGGGGGAGGGCGTGTACGTCCTCGACGTCCGGGAGCCGTTCGAGGCCGAGATATCGACGCTCCCGTTCACCGACAAGTTGATCCCGTTGGGCGAGCTGTCCCACCGCGTGCACGAGCTGTCGAGCGCCGACGACCTGATCGTCTACTGCCGGTCGGGTGTCCGCAGCGCGCAGGCGACCCAGTTCCTGCACTCGATCGGGTTCACGAAGGCCAGGAACCTGACCGGCGGCATCAACGCCTACGCCCAGCAGGTGGACGCGACGATCCCGGTCTACTGACGGTCGCGTAGCCGGGGGTCGCGTCCGGCCGGGATCTTCGCGAAGTCCCACGAGGCGATGCGGTCCGGACGCAGGACGAGCCAGGCATGCGAGCGGACGTCCGGCATCTCGATGCCTCCCCAGTACTTCGTCCCGAACGTGCGCTTCGCGGCCTGGGTGGCCTCGTCGTCGGGGGCCGGTTCGAACGTCCCGTACAGGACGGCCCCCTTCAGCTCGCTGTACGCCTCGCCAGCGTCTACGCAGACCGCTACCCGGGAGCCGCGTTCGAGATCCTTCGTCCGGCGCGATCGCTTCAGCGACGTCACGTAGAGAGCGCCGTCCTGCCACACGAACCACAGCGGGACGACGTGAGGCTCCCCGTCGGCGGACACGGTCGCGACCCGGCACGTGCGCTCGGACACGAGGAACGTGTCGAGCTCCTCCTGGGTCATGCGCAGCAGGGAGCGGGGGAGCGGCACGTCTAGGTGTTCGCGGCCGCGTCCGGGAGCCCGTGGGTGGGGAGCGCGGAGGGTGGGGTCTTGGCTCCCGGCGCGAGGGCGCCGAACCACACACCGGCCATGACGAGCAGCGCGCCGGCTACGCCCTCGAGCGTGACCCGCTCCCCCGAGATGAGCGCCTCCAGAGCCATCGTGATGATCGGGAACAGGACGAAGGCATAGGAGGTCGCGGAGGGGGTCCACCGCCGGACGACGAGCAGGACGAGCACGAACAGCCCCACCGAGCCGAGCGTCGAGAGGTATGCGACCGCTGCGACCGTCGGGGCCTCGCGGGGCAGGTGCCAGGACTCGCCGACGACGAGCGACACGCCGAGCAGGAGCGGCACCGCTGCCGACATGCCGACCGCGTTCGTCACGGCCGGATGCGTGTCGGACAGCCGCTTGCCGACGATGAGGCTCTGAGCCACCGCAGCGGCGCCCAGCAGCATCGCCACGGCCGCGGACGGCGGCACCGACACCTCCCGCGGCCCGAACGTCATCCATCCGATCCCGGCCACGGCGAGCAGCGCCCCGATCAGGTTGCGCGCCCTCAGCCGTTCGAGTCCCTGGACGGCCGCGAGCAGCAGGGTCATGAGCGGGACGATCGCGAGCACCACGGTCGCGGCGCCCGCCGTCACCCGGACGAGCGCCCAGTACATCAGCGCGAAGAAGACCGCGAACCCCAGGACCCCGTACAGGGCGGTGTCCACGAGCCTTCGACCCCGCGGCCACGGGAGCCGGAGGAGGGCGACGATGCCGACGAACAGGAGCGCGGCGGCGGCGAAGCGCAACCCGGCCCCCCAGAACGGCGGGAGCTCCCGGTTGCTGTACCGCACGGCGATGAAGTTCAGGCCCCCGAGCGTCGTGGCGAGGGCGAACGCGCCCAGCGTGAGGGGGTCGGGCGTCCGGGGGGCGGCCTCCACCCCGTCAGCATCTCACGGGGGTCGGACGGCGTGCTGGACTATGCTCGCCGTCGTGAGGGGGATCGCATCGTTCGCGCGAGCACGGGGGGCGGCGAGCTGCGCGGTCGTCCTGCTGCTGGCCATCACCTCGTGCGGACGGGGCCAGCCGCCGGGCAGCAGCCCCGCGCCAACCGCCCGGACCCCGCTGCCGCCCCGGCCGGGCCCCGACCAGGTCTACGAGTGGTCCGGAACGGTGATCGAGGCTCCCGGCCGGGAGCCGAACCTCTGCGTGGGCGGCGTCATGGAGTCGCTCCCGCCCCAGTGCGGTGGTCTCCAGGTGAGAGGGTGGACGTGGGACGGCCTACCGGGCGTCGAGTCGCAGGGGGGGACGACGTGGGGCGACGCGTACGTGCGCGGGACCTACGACGGGGACAGCTTCACGTTGGTCGCGCCGCCGGAACCGCCCCGTCCCGTGGGGGACCCTCCACCCGAGGTCGACCTCCGCCCGGCGTGCGAAGACCCCCAGGCGGTCGATCCGCAGGCGACCGGATGGCGCGGCGTGCCCCACGAGGACGTGCCGGGGCTCGCTGCCCTATGGGTGACCGACCCGCGGGGAGGTGAGGGTCCGTACGTCGTCAGCGCGATCGTGCGGCCCGGATCCCGTTCGGAGGCGGAACGGGTGCTGCGGTCGAGCTGGCGCGGCCACCTCTGCGTCGTCGAGCGGGACCAGCCCCTGTACAGCCACCTCCTGCAGGTGCAGGAGCGCGCGGTCCCGTTCCTGCGACAGCTCGGAGAGACGCCCTGGGTGGGGTCGCCCGACCAGAGGCGGGGCGTCGTGGTGGTCACGGTGACGGTGGCCCACGCGGAGCTGCAGGCCCGTCTCGACGAGGAGTTCGGGGCGGGGGTCGTGGAGCTGCGAGGGGTGCTCCAGCCCGTGTGATCCCACCGCCCGGCGACACCTTGGCGGGGTGCCGACGGCAGCTTTGGAGCCGGAGCCCGTTCGGCTACCCTGGCCCCCACGTGTGTCCCGAGGAGGTCCCATGGCGAAGCCCTTCCGGTTCGGTGTCCAACTCTCGATGGCCGGCTCCCGCAAGGAGTGGCTCGAGCAGGTCCGCAAGGCGGAGGACCTCGGCTACTCCACGGTCTTCATGCCGGACCACTTCGGCAACCAGCTCGCCCCGGTGGTGGCGCTCATGTCGGCCGCCGAGAACTCGAACCTGCGGGTCGGCGCCCTCGTCTGGGACAACGACTACCGACACCCGGTCGTGTTCGCCAAGGAGGCGGCGACGCTCGACCTGCTCAGCGAGGGCCGGCTCGAGCTGGGGATCGGCGCGGGCTGGATGCGGTCCGACTACGACCAGTCCGGCATCACGTACGACCCGCCGAAGGTGCGCGTGGACAGGTTCGAGGAGGCCGTCCGGATCATCAAGGGCCTCCTGTCGGGGG
>DATLFR010000070.1 GCA_035540895.1 Actinomycetota bacterium
GCCTCCCCGTCCTCCCCCGCCTCCCGCATCCGGGCGCGGACATCGTCGGGGATCGTGATGCCGGGGATCTCGTTGTGGAGGTACTCGGCGTTGCGCGAGTTGAGCAGCGGCCAGGCGCCCACGATGAGCGGGAGGGTGAGATGCCCGTACCTCTCCTCGTACGCCTTGCGCAGCTGCCGCAGCGGCTCCATGCCGAAGATGGGCTGGCAGAGGGCGAAGTCGGCCCCCGCGTCGATCTTCCGCTTGAGGAGCCGGGTCTCTCGTCCCAGGTCGGTCGCGTTGAGGTTCAACGCGCACCCGACCACGAACGAGGTCGGCTCCCCGATGGACGTCCCGGCCTGGTCCGTCCCCGAGTTCAACGACCCGGACACCAGCTCCATGAGCCCGGTGGGGACGATGTCCTGAGTATCGGTGGCCGCGGGGTAGTCCCCGATCTGCGTGGGGTCGCCCATGCAGACGAAGAGGTGACGAAGGCCGAGGGCGTGCGCCGCCAGCAGGTCGCCCTGGACGCGCAGCAGGTTGCGTCCCCGGGTCGGGAACCCGAGGATCGTCTCGATCCCCTCGTGCTCCTGTATCAGGCGGCAGGCCGCCCAGGCGGACATGCGCAGGCGCGCGCGTGACGAGTCGGAGACGTAGATCACGTCGGCTCCCGCCTCGTGCAGCGTCTCGGCCCCCGCGACCAGCCGCGCGGCCGAGTGCCCCTTCGGCGGCTCCATCTCGACGCACACCACGAACCGGCCCTGCCGCAGCATCGATTGCAGCCCGGTGGGAGCGAAGGTCCGCTCCGCCCCCTCGGACGGCTCGACCGGCTGGAACATCTCGAGGACGGGCTGTCTGGGCTCGGCGAGTGCGTCCGCCATCGCGCGGACGTGGCCGAACCCGGTCCCGCAGCACCCTCCGACCACCGAGACCCCCGCGGCCAGGGCGGCCCGGGCGAACTCGCCCATGTACTCGCCCGTGGCCGGGTAGAGGATCCTCGTCCCGACCCGGGACGGTCCGCCGGCGTTGGGCATCGCGACGACCGGGGTGTCCCCCGCCACGCCGCGCATCGCGGCGGCCACCCGCAGGACCTGCGCCGGGCCCTCCGAGCAGTTGACCCCGACCGCGTCGGCTCCGAGCTCTACGAGACGCGCAGCCACCTGCTCGGGTGTGGACCCGAGCAGCGTCCGGTCGTCACGGGTGAAGGTGGCGATCACCGCGACGGCCAGGCCGGTCACGGACCGGGCGGCCGCGAGGGCCTGCTCCATCTCGACGAGGTCGGACTGGGTCTCGATGAAGATGAGGTCCGCTCCCGCCTCGGCGAGCGCGGACACCTGCTCTGCGTAAGCCTCGAAGGCCTGGGCCCGGGACACCCGGCCGTAGGGGACGAGGTGCACCCTCAGCGGCCCCACCGACCCCACGACGAGCACGCCCGCTCGCCGCGCGATCTCGACCCCGCGCGAGTTCAGCTCCGCGACCCGGTCCTCGAGCCCGTGCTTGGCGAGGTTGAACCTGTTCGCGCCGAAGGTGTTGGTCTCCACGAACGCCGCCCCGGCCTCCGCGAAGCCGCGGTGGACCTCCGCCACGAGGTCCGGGTCCGTCCGGTTGAGGTCCTCGAAGCAGGCGTGGAGACCGACCCCCCGGTCGACGAGCGCGGCGCCCAGACCGCCGTCGCCGAGCAGCGGTCCTTCCTGGAGCAGGGCGCGGAACGCGGAAGGGTCCATATCAGCGCATCATCCCACGCGGAGCGCGGCCCCTCCGAAGGAGGCTCTAGCCGGCCACGACCTCGCGGGGGAGGGGGAACCGCACGTCCTCGCTCGTGACGGTCACCTCTTCGACGCGGGCGGGCCCGAAGGCCTTGAGGTGGGCGAGGACGCGTTCGACCAGCCACTCGGGCGCCGACGCCGAGGAGGAGAGCCCCATCACGCTGACGCCGTCCAGCCATGCCTCGTCGATCTGGGTCTCGTCCTCGATCAGGTAGGACGCCGCCCCCTCCTGCCGGGCGACCTCCACCATCCTCAGCGAGTTGGACGAGTTGGGGGCCCCTATCACCAGCACGAGCGGCGCCCGGTGGGCCAGGACCTTCACGGCGGCCTGCCGGTTCGTGGTCGCGTAGCAGATATCCGCCTTCGTGGGGCCCTTTATGTTCGGGAACCGCCGGTGGAGCGTGTCGATGATGTCCTTCGTCTCGTCGACCGAGAGCGTGGTCTGGGTGAGGTAGGAGACGTTGTCCGGGTTCGGCACCTCGACGGTCTCGGCGTCGGACACGTCCTGAACGAGCAGGGTCCGCTCGGGGGCCTCCCCCATCGTCCCTTCGACCTCCTCGTGGCCGGCGTGGCCGATGAGCAGGATCGTCCGGTCGCGGCGGCGGAACCTGATCGCCTCCACGTGGACCTTCGTGACCAGCGGACACGTGGCGTCGATCAGCTCCAGGCCGCGCTCCCGGGCCATCTCGTAGACGACGGGAGCCGACCCATGGGCGGAGAGGACGGTCACCGACCCCGGCGGGACCTCGTCCACCTCCTCCACGAAGACGGCTCCGCGGCGCTCCAGGTCCTCGACCACGTGGCGGTTGTGGACGATCTGCTTGCGCACGTAGACGGGGGGCCCGTGCATCTCGAGCGCCCGCTCCACGATCTCGACCGCGCGGTCCACGCCCGCGCACCATCCGCGGGGGGCCGCCAACAGGACCGTCTCCAACGTCATGGCTCCATTCAACCCCATCGAAGCGCGGGAGATGTGCAGGTCCCGCGCAGGAACCGCGACACCCACCGAACCGTTGAACCCACAGCGGTGTCGTCCCAGGCGCGCTGGTACGATCGGACGCACCCGCCGCTCGAGAAAGGTGCCTGCGTGGCTGCGAGATCCCAGAAGAACGTCTTCGACGCGTTCTCCCGCCATTTCTCGAAGATCCAGGCGAACGTCGAGCAGGTCATCCAGGGCAAGAGCGAGGTCGTCCGGCTCGCCATAGTGACGCTCGTCGCCGAGGGCCACCTCCTCGTCGAGGACGTGCCCGGCGTGGGCAAGACGATGCTCGCCAAGTCCCTGGCGCGCTCGCTCGGCTGCTCGTTCCGGCGCATCCAGTTCACGCCTGACCTGCTGCCTACGGACATCACCGGCGTGAGGATCTTCACGCACGACAAGCGGGAGATCGAGTTCCGTCCGGGCCCGATCTTCGCCCAGGTGGTCCTGGGAGACGAGATCAACCGGGCCTCCCCCAAGACGCAGGCGGCGCTGCTGGAGTGCATGGAGGAGCAGCAGGTCACGCTCGACGGAGACACCTACGAGCTCGAACGCCCTTTCATGGTCATCGCCACTCAGAACCCGATCGAGCACGAGGGGACCTACCCTCTGCCCGAGGCCGAGCTGGACCGGTTCCTCCTCCGGGTGCGGGTGGGGTACCCCGAGCCACGCGACGAGGTGGAGGTCCTGTCGGTGCACGAGCGGTCCGGGCGCGTGGACGACCTCGATCCGGTCGCGAAGGCGGGCGACATCGTGAAGATGATCGAGATCGCCGCATCGGTCCACGTCGCCGACAGCCTGAAGGTGTACATCGTCGACCTGCTGAACGCGACGCGCGGCCATCGCGACACCCAGCTGGGGGCCTCGCCCCGGGCGGGGCTGATGCTCATGAGGGCGGCCCGGGCGCTCGCGGCGTCGGAAGGCAGGGAGTTCGTGACCCCCGACGACGTGAAGCAGCTCGCCGAACCGGTCCTCGCGCACCGCCTCATCCTCACCCCCGAGGCCCAGCTGGCGGGCGTCTCGGCCGACGACGTGGTGGCGGACGCCCTGGAGGAGGTCCCCGTCCCGGCGCGATCGAGGCGCTGATGTCCCTGACCCCCCGGGGCCGGACCCTGCTCATCGTCGGGGCGGCCTTCCTCGCCTTCGGGCGCACGTTCGCGCTGCGGGAGCTCACGATGCTGGGCACGGGAGCCCTC
>DATLFR010000071.1 GCA_035540895.1 Actinomycetota bacterium
GGTCTGTATAATCGGCCACGGCTCCTCCGGGGCGGCCGCCGTGCAGGCCGGGATCTCGGTGGCCGTCGAGACGGTCGAGGCCGGGCTGGTGGACCGAGTGACCGAACGCCTTCGAGCCGAAGCCAGAGAGGGAGGGACGCAGTGACCCGCGACGAGGTCTTCGCGCTGATCAGGGGCCGGCTGGCCGAGTTGATGGAGTGCGACACGAACGAGATCAAGATGGAGACCCGCCTCGAGGAGGACCTGGAAGCGGACTCGCTCGACCTCGTCGAGCTCGCGATGTCGCTCGAGGAGGAGCTGCACCTCGAGATCCCGGACGACGAGCTGGAGGGGATCCGGACGGTCGGGGACGCCGTCGAGTTCGTCGCCGAGCGGGTCGGTGCGAGCAGCTGAGGATGCCTCCGGCGGGCGGACCCTCGTCGGACCCCAGAGACGCCCGTGACGCACTCGTCGAACGGCTGGGCGTCACGTTCCGCGACCCGGATCTGTTCGAGCTCGCCCTCACCCACCGGTCCTACGCCTACGAGCAGGACGTCGCCGACACCAACGAGCGGCTGGAGCTGCTCGGCGACGCGGTCCTCGACTTCGTCGTGACGGACCTGATCTTCAGGCGGTTCCCGTCCTACGTCGAGGGCGACCTGGCCAAGCTGCGCGCCTCCCTGGTCTCGGCTCCCACCCTGGCCGAGGTGGCGGCTGGCCTGGGCCTGGGCGAGGCCGTGAAGCTGGGGCGGGGGGAGGTCCTGACGGGGGGACGCGAGAAGCCGTCCATCCTCGCCGACGCCCTCGAGGCCCTGATAGGCGCTGTGTACATCGACAGGGGGATGACGGTGGCGCGTCGGGTCGTCCGCGACCTCTTCGGGGACCGGATCGCGGCCGCGGTCGGGCAGGAGGTGCCGAAGGACGCGAAGACGAGGCTGCAGGAACGGGTGACGCGGCTGGTCGGTGCGCTCCCGGCTTACCGCGTGACCGGTTACGGTCCGGACCACGCGAAGCGGTTCCGCGCCGAGGTGCTGGTCCGCGACGAGGTGTACGGACGGGGGGAGGGGCGTTCCAAGAAGGAGGCCGAGCAGGCGGCGGCGGCTGAGGCCGTCGCCAAGCTGGCCACGGAGCTGGATGGGGTGGTCGAGGGTGCCTGAGCTGCCCGAGGTGGAGACGCTGCGTCGACAGCTCGAGAAGGAGTACCTGGGCAAGCGCATCAAGTCGGCTCAGCTGAAGAGCCGCAAGTACGTGAAGGTCGCGAAGCCCGGGAAGAAGAAGGCGGTGAAGACCGACGCGAGCCCGAAGCAGATGAACGACGCGCTCGCGGGTGGGAAGGTCAAGGCGGTCTCGCGTCGCGGGAAGTACCTCATCTTCGAGCTGGACAACGGATGGTGGTTCGTCGTTCACCTCGGGATGTCCGGCCACATCGTGAAGGCGACGCCGAAGAGACCCCCGGACAAGCACACCCACGTGGTCCTGCAGTTCACGCAGGGCAACGACCTGCGCTACTTCGACGCCCGCCGGTTCGGGGAGTGCTTCGTCGTACAGGCCGAGCAGGGGGACGAGGTGCTCGGGCACGTGGGACTCGACGCCATCAACCAACCCATCCCCTGGCAGATGCTGGGCGAGCTCGTCGCGGAGCGGAACTCGAAGCTCAAGGCGCTGCTGATGGACCAGGAGTTCATCTCGGGCCTCGGCAACATCTACTCCGACGAGGTCCTGTACCTCGCCGGGCTCCCGTGGGACCGGCCGTCCGGGAGCCTGACCTCCAACGAGACGCGGCGGCTGTCCCGGGCGGTCGGCGAGGTGATGACCGAGGCGATCAAGCACCGGGGCACCACCCTGGAGGACGGCGGGTGGCGCGACCTCTACGACGAGGTGGGCGAGCACCAGGAGCACCTGGCCGTCTACGGGCGGGAGGGGGAGCCGTGCCGCCGGTGCCGGACCCCCATCCGCAAGGTGCGGATATCGAACCGATCCCACTACTTCTGTCCGCAGTGCCAGGCCTGAGGTGTTGAAGGAACGCGCCACCTGTGGCAGGCTGGGGTCCGATGCGCCGCTACATCACAGCACTCCTCACGCTCGCGGCGGTCCTGGCCCTCTGGGCCATGCCCGTCCCCGCCTCCGCCGAGACGCACTACGTGTACGACGGCGCCCGCGGTAACGCCCAGACGACCGGTTCCCTGGTCTCCTACGCCGGCTCTCCGCAGGCCGCGATCTGGGTCGACCGGCCGCTGGCTGCGGGCGTGTACACGCTCCGCGTCGAGTACGCGGTGCACGCGGTGGGAGCGAACTCACTCATCGGCGTGACCTTCGGCAACCACTCCTCGTCCAGGCCCGCGGGCGCCTTGGGAGCCGGCACGGTCAACGTGCCGAACGTCAAGGTGGCCGAGACGACGCGCCGGGTCGAGGTCTCCCTGACCCCGGGACCCACGCTCGGCTACTCGGCCGTCCAGCTGCTCGGCATCACGGTCGCGAAGACCGGCTGACGACCCCCGGCGCGCGCAGTAGCGTTACGGGATGTCCTCCCGAGGTCCTTCCGTTACGCAGGACGTACTGAGCATCGAGCTCCTCGGCTCCCCGGCCATATCCGCCGGCGGACGACGCGTCCAGGTAGACACACGCAAGGCGGTCGCGCTCCTCGCCTACATCGCCGTGACGCGGGAGTCGCCCCGCCGGGACACGCTGGCCGCGCTCCTGTGGCCCGACCATGACGAGCGGCGTGCCCGGGCAGCGCTGCGTCGCACGCTCTCGGTTCTGAGGTCGGGCTTGGAGGACCGGTGGCTGGTGGCCGAGCGCGACCAGATCTCCCTCGACCGCGGCGGTGTCCGCCTCGACCTGGACGAGCTCAGGTCCGGCGCGGCCGGGTGCGATGTCCATCGGGGGGCCCCGCAGCCGGCCTGTGACGCGTGTTTCGCCGGGCTCTCGAGCTCGGCCGAGCTGTGGCGCGGGGACTTCATGGCCGGGTTCGCACTGAGGGACAGCGCCACCTTCGACGACTGGCAGTTCTTCCAGGCGGAGGGGGTCCGTCGGGAGGTCGGCGTCCTGCTCGAGCGGCTCGTCGAGGCCCTCGTCCAGCGCGGGCGCACCGACGAGGCGATCGCGCAGGCCCGGCGGTGGCTGGGCCTCGACGAGCTCAACGAGGCCGCGCATCGGCGGCTCATGTCGCTGTACGCGATGACCGGCCAGCGTTCGGCCGCGCTGCGCCAGTTCCGGCGGTGCGTTGCGGTCCTCGGATCGGAGCTCGGCGTCGCGCCGCTGGAGGAGACGACCGAGCTGTACGAGGCGATCCTGGCCGACCGGCTCCCGGCCGCGCCGCCCCCCGCCCCCGCCGTCCATACCGCTCCCGCTCCGGTCGGCCTCCCGCTCGTCGGGCGGGAGGCCGACCGGAGCGGGAG
>DATLFR010000072.1 GCA_035540895.1 Actinomycetota bacterium
GGGAACCCCCCGTCCGGAGTCACCAGCTACCCCCCGCTGCTCGGCGTCGCGGACGTGAAGGGGTTCGAGGCGCACGCCGAGGCCGTCACCGGGTCCGGGCTCGACCTCTCGTCGTCCTCTCCCGCCGCGATGCGACTCACCGGCGTCGGGGGCAACGGGTCCAACAGGCTGAACGCGAACTCGGAGGTCTCCTGCACGTCGCGCCGGTCGACGCTGGTCGGCGAGGGAGCCACGGGGACGACCACCGTGGGAGGCGCAGCGGCCACCGCCGGCGCGCGGTCCGACGGGAACGCCGGACCGGCCACCGATGCCCAGAACGTCGACGTGGCCACGGCGACCGCGAACCGCCCCCCGCTCTCCTTCACCGCGACGACCTCAGGGAGCACGGCCCTGCAGGGGACGGCGTCATGCACCGCCGACGCCACCACGACCGCCGCGACGCTGCCGTCGGAGACGGGCCAGGCCACCTCGACGTCGGGCCGGGCGATCCAGGTCAACACGGCCGCCGCGGCCCTCCCGAACCTCACGCTGCCGCTGGGCAACATCAACATGGTCGAGTACTCGGCCACCTCCGCCTCCCACTCGGCCGCTCAGACCCAGCCGAGCGCGCGCCGGATGAACGTCACCGCGACCCACAGCACGGAGGACATCCGGCTCGTCCGCCCGCAGACGGGTTCGGTGCTGTCCTCGCTGATGCCGGACGGCCTCGTCCGGGTCCTGCCGTACGAGTCGTCGGTCTCGGCGGTCGCACACGCCGGAGGCGGACAGCCCTCGTTCAGCCCCGACGCGTCCAAGCCGCTACGCATCCAGGTCTGGGACGGCAACGTCTCGGGAGTGATCTCCGGCTCGGACGGCAACGCGCTGGTCTGCGCGGCGGCCAACCGGGCTGGCAACTACTGCCAATTCACGCTACCGGTCAACGTCGACGCGACGATCACCGTCTCCCGCACCTTCTGCGCCGACTCGATCACCGTCCTGGGGCTCTCGACCTGCGTGCTCAACGCGACCGTGGACACGGTCGTGACGCTGAAGCGGCCCGTGACCCAGACGTTCAGCCCCGACGGTGGGATAACCCAGGTGTACAGGGCGACGTACGCCCCGGCCCGCGTGGTCACCCGACTCACCCTGCGCGACAGCCTGAACGTCGTGCAGACCGACCTGCGGTCGACCCTCGACCTCGGCCGGGTCGACGCGTGCGCCCGGTACGGGAGCTTCCCCGGGGGGTGCGGGTCTTGAGCCGGTCGGAGGAGGGCTGGACGCTCGTGGAGCTGATGGTGGCCGCTTCGATCTCGGTCGTCCTGCTCGGCCTGCTCGGGACGACCCTCGTCTCGGGGCTCACGACCATGCGGATAGGGTCCCAGCGGTCGACCGCCCTGCACGACGGCCGCGTCACGATGAACCAGATGCAACGTGACCTGCGAGGGTCCAACGGGTTCCAGCTCTGCCCCGCGACCGCCTCGCAGCCGCTGAGTTCCTGCGCGCTGGTCGTCGTCCAACCGCCTGCGCAGAACCCGCAGGCGCCGCCCGCCGACCAGACCGTGCGGTACAGGCTGGCGGGGCGGTCCCTGCACCGCGATTCGGACGACGGCACCGGGACGTTCCCGAGCAGCCGTCTCGTCGCGGACGGCGTAGTGAACCTCTCGCAGAGCCCCGCCGTCCCCCTGTTCCAGTGCGTGGCCGGCGGGAGCCTCCTGCAGGTCAGGATCCGGCTCGTCATGCGGGCGAACGACCCCAAGGACGCGCCATACGAGATCGCCACCATCGTCCGCCCCCGCAACACCTACCAGCCGGCGGGATGCTGATGCGCAGCCTCCCCATTATCCGCGGCGTTCCGCGAGCCGACGAGGGTCAGGCCATCGTGGCCGGCGTCGCCATCTCCTTCGTGCTGGCCGTCGTCATCGGATCGCTGCTGGCGCTCGCGGTCAGGTCCGACAACGCGACCACGCGCGACCGCAGCCGGACGCAGGGAATCCAGTCCGCCGAGGCGGGCGTGAGCCACGTCCTGGACCAGCTCCGCGGGTCCTCCCCGTGCGTCCAGGACATCGGGTTCGGCGCGTCCGGACCGCAGACCGTCCTCAGCGGCAAGAAGGTCGGTCAGTACCAGGCCGTCGTACGCCTCCCCGCGAACGCCGGACAGCGCACCCTCCCCTCGGGGGCCTGGAACCCGAACTCGGCCTCCTGCACGACGCTGCCCGCGGGACAGCAGAACGTCGTCGTCACCGCCTGGGGGTACGGCCCGTCGCAGGACTCGAACAACAAGGAGCTGCGCAGGCTGGACGTGACCGTGCGCCTGACCCCGCTGACCGGTTTCCGGTACACGTGCTTCTCCGGCGGGTCCACGCCGAGCCAGACGCTCTCCACGACGAACAACTTCATCGTCCAGGGAGACTGCTACACGGCGCAGGCCCCGATCTTCGGCGGCAACCCGAACACGGACTTCACCGGCACGTTCACGACCCCCGAGAGCTTCACCAGTCCCAACGTCCCGAGCTGGACCCTCAGCGGGTCGGTCGTGGCGGGCAAGGCGGTCCACCTCCGCGACGGACACGTCGTGTCCGGCAGCCTGACCTCGGCGACGAGCTCGGTGACGCTGGGCTCCAACGCCAAGGTCCTGAAGGACGTCATGGCCGGGACCGCTATCAACATGGGCAGCGGGGCCACCATCTCCGGGAGCCGGTGCCCCGCCACCGCGACCTCGCCCGGGTGCCCGAGCGCGCCCCCCACCGTCCTATCGCTGCCGACGCTGTACTGCGCGGCGACCAACTTCAGCTGCTGGCAGCAGAGGTTCCCCGGCATGCAGGTCATGACCGCGGCCGCGCTCTCGACGCACCTGAAGACCACCCACCGCAACAACCTCCAGGGTTCGTTCTACGTGAGCGACGGGGCGACGAACGCCCTGGACCTGCAGTGGGGCGGGGGCTCCTCGGCCACGGTGACCGGTCCGCTCACGGTCATCTCGCCGGGCAAGATCAACCTGTCCGGGACGCTGCAGACCCCATCCGCGGGTGTCCCGAACGCCTGCACGTCCGGGGGTGCGTCCACCTGCCACGTCTCGTTCGTCTCCCTCGTGTCGAACACGTCGAGCGTCGGTATCGAGGTATTCACCCCTCGCTTCACGGCCAGCGACACGATCTCGATGCTGCTGTACACCACCGGCACCCTGGCCGCGACGAGCGGCGGCACGAACCCCTTCAGCTATCGCGGGGTGATGTACGCGACCCACCTCGACCTCCGATCGAACGGGATGAGCTTCCAGCGCTCGCAGGACCTGATCGACTTCCCGCCTCCGATCGTCGACTGGTACAACTCGGCCTCCGCCGGGTACGTCGCTCAGCCGCTCTCGTGGCGCGAGAGCCCCCCGACCCCACCGGTCTAGCTACGATTGGCCGGTGATCCCGGTCATCCGCCCCCCGCTCCCGGAAGGCATCGAGGTGCTGGACGTGGAGCTCTTCGGCGCGTCGGACCTGTCCTGCAGCTACATCGTCCACGCCGCGGAGCCCGCGCTCGTCGAGACGGGTCCCGCGACCGTGTTCGATCGGGTGAAGGCGGAGCTCGAACGTCGACGGGTCGAACCGAAGCACATCGTCCTGACGCATATCCACCTCGACCACGGCGGCGGAGCCGGGCACGTGTCCGAGCTATTCCCCGACGCGACCGTCTGGGTCCACGACGTGGGGGCCCGCCACGTGGTGGACCCGTCCCGGCTCGTCTCGAGCGCCCGACGGCTCTTCGGCGACGCGCTCGACGTTATGTACGGGGAGCCCGAGCCGGTCCCGGAGGAGCGGCTCAGGGCGGTGGACGAGGGGGACGTGATCCCCCTGGGAGACCGGGAGCTGCGCGTCCTGTACACGCCGGGGCACGCCCGCCACGAGGTCACCCTGTACGAGCCGGACGCCCGGGTCGCGTTCATCGGCGACTCGGCCGGCGTGTTCATAGGCGATGTCCAGAAGCCGGCCACCCCCCCACCCGAGTTCGACCTGGAAGCGGCCCTCGACTCGATCAACCGGATAAAGGAGCTGAAGGCGGACGCCATCTGCTTCACCCACTTCGGTCCGGCGAGCGAGCCGGCCCTGGACCGCGCGGCGCAGGACCTCCGGACGTGGGACTCGATCCTGCGTCCCCTCGCGCTGGGCGGGGCCAGCGACGAGGAGTGCCTGGCCGCCCTCGACCACCACGTGCCGTCGTTCCCGGGAGACGACGGATACCGGGAGAAGGCCCGCGCGCTCTCGGGGGCGCGCAACTCGATGCTCGGGTACCTCCGGTACTACCGCAAGACGCTCCTGGAGTCCTAGGCGCGGCCTCCCAGTCCCAGCCGCCGGTCCGCGACGTCGAAGAAGTCGGGGTCCTCCGCGTAGATGGCGTCCCACCAGTCCCGGGCCTCCGCTCGTCTCCCCGAGCCCTCGAGCGCCTCGGCGAGCACGTACCAGAGACGGAGGTGGTACTCGAGGACGGGCTCCGGGTCGACCGGTCCCCTCTTCAGGACCTCCACCGCCTGCTCGTGGCGGTTGAGGTCCATGAGGGCCCCGGCGGCGACCACCAGCGCCTCCACGTACACCTCGGGCCCCACCTCCGACGGGGTCAGCCCTTGCAGGATCTCGAGCGCCTTCTCGGGGCGCCCGAGAGCGCGCTCGCAGTCGGCGTAGATGTGATCCTCGTCGCGCCGGTCCGACATCCGCCTGTAGGCGGCCAGCTCCCGGGCCGCCTCGCGCCACCGCCCGAGCCGGTAGTAGGCGAGCCCGAGCATCTCCCGCACGGTGGCCGACCTGGGCGCGTGCTGCTTCGCTTGGTTCGCCAGGGTGAGCGCCTGCGCGTAGGAGCCCTCCTCGTATGCCTTGGCGGCCGCGGCGATGAGGTCCTTCGTCAGGCCGGCCTTCCCGAAGTGAGCGACCTGCTGCAGCTCGGTCGCGATCTCCTTCGGGAGGTCCTCCAGGTCGCGTCCGGGGACGGGCCGGGGGCCGGGGCCGCGGTCCATCAGGTGATCCGGACGAAGCGGCGCCGTCCGACCTGAAGGACACGGCCCCTCAATGCGTCCGGGTCCACCGCCTCGTCGTCGAGCGGCTCGCCGTCCGCCTTCACGCCTCCCTGGGAGATGAGGCGCCGGGCCTCCGTGGTGGACGGTGCGAGGCCGACCTCCTTCAGGAGCTTCGGGAGGTGGACCCGTCCGTCCTCGCCCAGGCACCCCGCGGGGACGGCGGCGGACGGGACGTCATCGGGGACGGAGTGGCGCACGAAGACATCGTCGAACCGGCGTCGGGCCGTCCCGGCCGCCTCGGCTCCGTGGTATAGCGCCACCACCTCCTGCGCGAGCCGCCGCTTGGCCTCGGCGGGGGCCGTCCCCGCGAGCAGGACGTCCACCTCGTCGTCGGGCAGGTCCGTGCACAGGCGCAGATAGCGGTCCATCAGGTGGTCCGGGATGCGCATCAGCTTCCCGAAGATCTCGTCCGGGCTCTCGGTCACCCCGATGTAGTTTCCCTTGCTCTGCGACATCTTCTCCACGCCGTCCGTGCCCTCGAGCAGGGGCACGGTCAGGAGCGCCTGGGGGCGCTGGCCGTGCGCGATCTGCAGGTGGCGCCCGACGTGGAGGTTGAAGAGCTGGTCGTTGCCCCCGATCTCGACGTCGGCCTCGACGGCCACCGAGTCGTAGCCCTGCAGGAGCGGGTAGAGGAACTCGGTGACCGTGATCGGGTTCCCCGCCGCGTACCGGTTGGCGAAGTCGTCGCGCTCGAGCATCCGGGCGACCGTGTGCTGCGAGGCGAGCCTGAGGAGCCCCTCGACGCCGAGCGGCTCGATCCACGACGAGTTGTAGCGGACCTCGAGCCGCTCGGTGTCCAGGATCAGCCGGACCTGCTCCAGGAGGTTGTCGGCGAAGGCCCGGACCTCGTCCGCGGTCAGCATCGGACGGGTCTTGTTCTGCCCGCTCGGGTCGCCGATCCTGGCCGTGAAATCACCCACGATGAGCACCGCCGTGTGCCCGAGGTCCTGGAACGCGCGCAGCTTGCGCAGCGGGACGGCCCACCCCAGGTGGACGTGGGGCGCCGTGGGGTCGACCCCGAACTTCACGCGGAGACTGCGTCCGGACCCGAGCGCCTCCCGCAGCTCCTCGGCCGGGACGACCTGGGCGTGGCGGGACAGGATGGACCACTGCTGCTCGGGGGGGACCGAGGGCATGAAGATGTCCTCCGAGGTCGTCGGCGTGTGGTTCAGTATAGGAGTGACTTCCACCACCCGACGTCCGTGTCGGCGCGCGCACGCCCGACTGGCCTCGGTCCTGGCTCTCCTGATGCTGGCGACGGCATGCGGGGAGCTCCAACCGCTCACGACCGAGGAGGCGCTCGAGCGCCTGAACGTCGCGACGACGAAGGTCTACGCGGCCGACCGCAGCCTGATCGCCGACCTGCACGGGGAGATCAACCGGGAGATCATCCCCCTCGACGAGATCCCGCAGCACGTCCGGGACGCGGTCGTCGCGATCGAGGACGAGCGTTTCTGGCGCCACGCCGGGATCGACGCCCGCTCGATCACGCGGGCCGCGGTCTCCAACCTCGGGGAGGCCGGGGAGGAGAACGCCCAGATCCAGGGGGGGTCCACCATCTCCCAGCAGCTCGCCAAGACCCTCTACTTCCCGGACCCGGAGCGCACCGTCCAGCGCAAGCTCGCCGAGGCCCAGGTGACCGTCCAGCTCGAGCAGCGGTACGAGAAGCGAGAGATCCTCGAGATGTACCTGAACACGATCTACTTCGGACGCGGGGTCTACGGGATCCAGACGGCGGCCCGCTCCTACTTCGGGAAGGAGGCGAAGGACCTCGACCTCCCGGAGGGCGCCTTCCTGGCGGGGATCATCAACCAGCCCGCCCGTTACGGATGGACGTCGACCGACGCCCCCGAGCGTCGATCCCAGCGTCAGGAGGCTGCCCAGCGCCGACGCGACACCGTGCTGAGCCGCATGGAGCAGCTGGCGATGATCACGCCGGAGGAGGCCGCGGCCGCGAAGGCGAGCCCGATCGAGCTCGCCGACCCCACCGAGGCCCGCTGGCGCTACCCCTACTTCGTCGACATGGTCCTGCGCCAGCTCGGGGTGCTGCGCAACAGCCGGCATCAGCTGCTCGACGAGAGGTTCGACTTCCTCGGGGCGACGTTCGAGGAGCGCTCGAAGAACGTCTACCGGGGGGGTCTGCGCATCTACACCTCCCTCGACCCGGCCGCCCAGACGGCCGCCGAGGAGGCGGTCGCATCGGTCCTCCCCGAGAAGCTCGACCGGCTCTCCGCGGCCATGGCCGCCGTCGAGCCCGGCACCGGCTACGTCCGGGCTCTCGTCGGCGGCCGGGACTACTACCCCGAGGGGTGCGGGGAGGACGAGGAGCCCGACCGGCACGTCTGCCGGCTATCGAAGGTGAACCTGGCCCTGGGCGACTACGGCGGCGGGTCCGGGAGGCAGCCCGGCTCGTCGTTCAAGCCGATCGTGCTGGCCGCCGCGTTGGAGCGCGGGGTCACCCTCAACAGCCACTTCAGCGGGGGTGAGTTCACCCACCGCTACAAGGGCGGGACGTGGCGGATCCGCAACTACGAGGGGTCCTCGGGCGCGAGCAACCTCATCGAGGCGACCGTCCACTCCGTGAACGCGTCTTACGCGCGGCTGGAGATCGACGGGGTCGGCGAGGGGGACGCGCTCACCGGCTCCCGTCGCGTGGCGGACATGGCCCGCCGGATGGGGATCCCTTTCCCCACCCGGCAGCAGGTCCAGGCCGCCTGCGGCTCCAACTTCGGCAAGACGGGGGGATGCACGCCGGCCGACGACGTTCCCGCCATCGCCCTGGGAGCCAAGGAGGCATCTCCCCTCGAGATGGCTACGGCGTACGCGACGTTCGCGAACGACGGGGTGGCGGTGCCGCCCACCGCGATCGTCCGGATCACGGACGCGGCCGGGAAGGTCCTCTACGACGCGGCCGAGGAGAACGAGCGCCCCGAGCGGGCGATGGCGCCGGGGGTCGCCCGCGCGGTCACCCACGTGATGCAGCAGGTGATCCAGCGGGGGACGGGGATCAGAGCGCGCCTGGGCCGCGACGCCGCCGGCAAGACCGGGACCTCGCAGCAGTGGCGGGACGCGTGGTTCGCCGGCTACACGCCGGACCTGGCTGCCGTCGTGTGGGTGGGGAACCCGATCTGTGGACGGGGCGGGTGCGAGGAGATGACCCCGGCGAACGGGTACCCGTTCCGGATCGTCGGGGGGAGCTTCCCCTCGATGATCTGGCAGTACTTCATGACGAAGGCGCTCGAGAACATCCCGGCGACCCGGTTCCCGCCGCCGCCCAGCACCTTCTTCACGTCCAACCGGTCCTCCACTCCCCCGCCGGTCGCTGACGTGCCGGGCGTGATCGGGCTGGACCGGGACCAGGCGATCGACGTCCTCACCGGGGCCGGGTTCAGCGTGCGGGTGTCCGAATGCCTGGCTCCCGGGCGTCCGGAGGGGATGGTGGTGAAGCAGACGCCGTCCGCGGGCTCCCAGGCTTCCGGCGGCTCCACCATCACCATCTGTCTCGCGGTGAACGAGCTCCCGCTGCAGGTCTCGCCTCCACCCGGAGCCCGCACCCCGGCCCCCTCGGCCGGACCGGGCCAGCCCAGGGCCACCCCGGAGCCGCCCAGCGACGGGACCGTCCCCAACGTCGTCGGCGAGTCCTCCGCTCGGGGATCCTCCATAGTGAGGCAGGCTGGGTTCGAGCCCGTGCTCGTGCGAGACTGCGACCCCAGCGGTAGCAGCGAGGCCGGTCGGATCTGGCGTCAGAGCCCCGGGGGCGGGAGCACGGCCAGGCGCGGCTCGAACGTCACGCTGTGGAGCAACCCGGCCGGCTGCTAACGACGGCTGACGGAGGGCGAAGCGATCCAGTAGCGCCACCGACGCCCGTCGTCGCGCGTCAGGCCCACCCGCGGTCCGCTCCTGACCTGTTCCGCGGCTCCCCCAGCGCGGATCGTGAGGGGACCGCGGGTCAGTTCGACGCCGTTGTGTTCACGTCCCACGCCGAGGGCCCGGCACAGACGTCCCGGACCGGACATGAGCATGTGGTCCGGCAGGCGGGGCGGGAACCCGCGTGCCCTCATCTCCTCGATACCCCACATCGGTTCGGCCGCCCGCAGCAGCACCCCGCTGCCGACCCCCTCCGGACCGGTGACGGCGTTCATGCAGTAGTGCATCCCGTAGGTGAAGTAGACGTACGCGATGGCCGGCCGGCCGAACATGATCCGCGCTCGCCCGGTCGGCGCCCGGTCCGCGTGGGAGCCGGGGTCTCCCGGACCCCCGTAGGCCTCGGTCTCGACGATCCGGCCGCCCACGCGTCGTCCGCCCACCCGATGGACGAGCAGACAGCCGAGCAGGTCCTGAGCGACCTCGCATACGTCCCGCTCGTAGAAGGACCGCGGCAGCGGTCGTGGGATAGGCTCGGCCACGGCGCGTCATGATATCGGGGCCGTCGGAGGGGAGGGGTGAGATGGTCGTAGCCAGGAAGGCGCCACCTACCGAGACGAACCCGTACGCGGCCGTCACCCACTTCTTCGACCGGGCGGCGGACCTGCTCGCGCTCGAGGACGAGATGCGCGACGTGCTGCGCACGTCCTACCGGGAGATCGCCGTGCAGGTGCCCGTCCGCATGGACGACGGGAGCCTGATGGTGTTCGAGGGCTACCGCGTCCAGCACAACGGGGCGCGCGGACCGTACAAGGGCGGGATCCGCTACCACCCGGAGGCCGACCTGGACGAGGTGCGCGCCCTCGCCGCCCTCATGACGTGGAAGACGGCCCTCGTGGACCTCCCCTTCGGCGGCGCGAAGGGCGGTGTCCAGTGCGAGCCGTACATGATGAGCCAGGGCGAGCTCCAGCGGCTGACGCGCCGGTTCGCGCTGAACATCTCCTACATCCTGGGCGTCAACCGCGACATCCCGGCTCCCGACCTGAACACGAACGCCCAGACGATGGCGTGGATCATGGACGCGTACGGCCAGCGGTACGGGTACACGCCCGGGATCGTCACCGGGAAACCGGTCGAGCTGGGCGGGTCGCTGGGTCGTGATGCGGCCACGGGGCGCGGCGTCGTCATCAGCGTCGAGGAGACCGCGAAGCTGCACGGGATCGCGCTCGAGGGGACCACGGCCGCCATCCAGGGGTTCGGCAACGTGGGGTCGTGGGCTGCGAAGCTGATCGCGCCGCTCGGGGTGAAGGTGCTGGCGGTCTCGGACGTGCGGGGCGGGATCCACGACCCCGGCGGCCTCGATGTGGAGGCGCTGCTGCGCCACCAGCGGGAGACCGGTTCGGTGGTCGGTTTCCCAGGCGCGGACCCGATCTCGAACGACGACCTGCTCCTGCTCGAGGTCGACTGGCTGATCCCGGCGGCGCTCGGGGGGGTGATCCACGACCGCAATGCCTCGAAGGTTCAGGCGCGGTTCGTGGTCGAGGCGGCGAACCACCCGGTCACCCCGACCGCAGACGAGGAGCTCGTCGACCGGGGCGTCGTGGTGATCCCGGACATCATGGCCAACGCGGGCGGGGTGACCGTGTCCTACTTCGAGTGGACGCAGAACATCCAGCAGTACCGCTGGCCCGAGGACCGGGTGAACGGGGAGCTGCAGCGGGTGATGTCCACGATGTTCGCCGACGTCCACGCGTTCCGGCAGGCCCACGAGTCGGACGGGATGTCCTGGCGCGAGGCGGCGTTCGGGCTGGGCGTCGAACGCGTGGCCCGGGCGGCGCGGCTCCGCGGCTACGTCTGACGACGCCGTCGCACCGACGCGGGGGAAGGCTGGGTCCGGACGAGTCCCCCGATCAGCTCCCGGTGCTTCGCCAGGTGCCTCGAGAGCGTCGAGACCTGCCGCTTCACCGATGCGGCGGACGGACCCCCAGGCGTGGTGCGTCTCTGGACCGCGGCTGCAGGCTCGAGCAGGGCCAGCGCCTCCCCCTGGGTGAGCGGGTCCATCGCGTCGGGCTCGGCCTCCAGCGCCTCCCTCAGGGAGCCAGGTCCGCGGGCGAGGCGGGCGACGCGTTCGTGCGCGGTCCTGAACGGCACCCCGCGACCGACCAGCGCCTCGGCGAGGTCGGTGGCCAGCTGGGCGTCGTCCGAGCACGCGGCGGCGAGCCGCTCGGTGTCGAACCCGATCTCGGAGACGAGCCCCGCCATGGCCGTGAAGGCCGCCTCGACGGAGGCGAAGGCGTCCCCGAGGTTCTGCTTGTCGGCCTGGAGGTCGCGGTCGTAGGCCAGCGGGAGCCCCTTCGTGACCAGTAGGAGGCCGACCAGCGCGCCGGCCGCCGTCCCGACCTGGGCCCGGGCGAGCTCGGCCACATCGGGGTTGCGCTTCTGCGGCATCATGCTCGACCCGGTGGCGTAGCGGTCCGGGAGCCGGACGAACCCGAACTCGGTGCTGGACCATAGGACGAGCTCCTCGGCGAGCCTGGACAGGTGGCTCCCCGCCATCGTGGCCGCGTACGCCGCGTCGCACAGGTAGTCGCGATCGGAGACGGCGTCGATCGAGTTGCGGAAGCGCTGCGAGAACCCGAGGGCTTTCATCCCGACGGCCGGGTCGGTCCCGAGGGTGTTCCCGGCCAGGGCGCCGGCGCCGAGCGGGCTTACGTCGGCCGCCCGGTAGGCCTCGCGGAGCCGGTCGGCGTCGCGCAGGAAGGCGAACCCGTGGGCGGCGAGCCAGTGTCCGATCGTCACCGGCTGGGCGCGCTGCAGGTGCGTGTAGCCGGGGGCGAGGGTCCGGACGTTCTCCCCGGCCCGGGTCGCTATCGCCTCACCCAGCTTCACGACCGCCTCCCACACCGCGAGGACCTCCCGCCTCGTGCGCAGCCTCATCGCGGTGGCGACCTGATCGTTGCGGGAACGGCCGGCGTGCACCTTGGCTCCCAGGGGTCCGAGCGCGTAGGTGAGGAGGCGCTCTATCGCGGAGTGGACGTCCTCGTCGGTCTCGTCGATCAGCTCGGGATGGCCGTGGAGCTCGGAGAGCCGGTCCAGCATCGACCGCGCCTCCTCACGCGTCAGGACCCTCGCGTCCTCCAACGCCCTGACGTGCGCCATCGTGCCCACGATGTCGTCCGGCCACAGGTGGCGGTCGTGGGGCAGGGAGTGCAGGAACCTCCACGCCTCCGGAGCGAGCCCTCCCGGGATCCTGCCCTTCCACAGGGTCAACTGCCCGCGCCTCCCCGCTGCGCCCAGACCCGGACGGGGAGCGACCACAGGGTGATGAACCCGGCCGCGGCGTCATGGCGGAACGCGTCCCCTTCGGACCCGTAGGTGGCGAGCTCCGGGCTGTAGAGCGCGCGCTCCGACCTCCGCCCCGTCGGGCGGGCGGTCCCCTTGTGCAGGCGCAGCCGCACCTCCCCCGTCACCGCGTCCTGGGTCGAGTCGACGAAGGCGTCGAGTGACCGCTTCAGGGGGGAGAACCACAACCCGTTGTAGACGAGCTCCGCGTAGCGCAGCTCGACCGACTGCTTGAAATGGGCCAGATCACGTTCCAGGACCAGGTCCTCGAGGTCGCGGTGGGCGGTGATGAGCGCGAGGGAGGCCGGCACCTCGTACACCTCGCGGGACTTGATCCCCACGAGCCGGTTCTCGATCATGTCGATCCGCCCCACCCCGTGGCGGCCGGCGAGCTCCTGCATGAGTCGGACGATCTCGACCGGACCGATGGCCTCGCCGTCCACCGAGACCGGCAGCCCTGCCTCGAAGCCGATCACCACCTCCGCGGGCTCGTCGGGAGCCTCCTGGGGTGACAGGGTGAACTCGTACACGTCCTTGTCGGGGGGTGCGGTCCACGGGTCCTCCAGGACCCCCGACTCGATCGCCCTCCCCCACAGGTTCTCGTCCACCGAGTACGGCTTCTCCTTCGTCGCGACTACCGGGATGCCGCGCTCCGCCGCGTACGCGAGCGCCTGGTCGCGCTGCATCCCGGTCTCCCGTATGGGTGCGTGCACGGTGAGATCGGGTCCGAGGGCGGCGATCGACGTCTCGAAGCGCACCTGATCGTTCCCCTTCCCGGTGCAGCCATGGGCTATCGCCGTAGCGCCCGTCTCCCGGGCGACGCGAACGAGGTGACTGGCGATGAGCGGGCGGGAGAGGGCGCTCACGAGCGGGTAGCGGCCCTCGTACAGGGCGTTGGCGCGCAGCGCCGGCCAGCAGAACCCGGTCACGAACTCCTCGCGGGCATCGACGACGACGAGCTCCGACACGCCCGCCGCCTCCGCCCGGACCTCGAGCCCCTCGAGCTCGGCTCCCTGTCCGACGTCGACGGTGAGGGCCACCACGTCGTAGCCGTGGTTCTCGCGCAGCCAGGCCACGCACACCGACGTGTCGAGCCCGCCCGAGAAGGCGAGGACGCACTTGTCGCTCACGATGCTCCTCTCTCGTCCGCCTGCCTGCGTATCCGCTCGGCCAGTCTCCGCCCGCCGGTCCGTTCGTCCGCGACCACGAAGACCGTGTCGTCGCCGGCTATCGTCCCGATCGCGCCCGTGGGCCGTGTCGCGTCGATGATCGCGGCCACCGTCGAGGCCATCCCCGGGAAGGTGCGGACGACGACCATGTTGCCCGACGAGGTCAGGTCCACGAGGAGCTCGGCCAGGAGGTGCTTGCTCAGTCCCTCCGGGGGCCCGTTGCGGGACGGGAGCGCGTAGACGAACCGATCCCCCTCGTGGCGGCGCACGGCGCCCAGCGCGTCCAGGTCGCGGGACACGGTCGCCTGCGTCACGGTGAAGCCCTGCGCCCGCAGCGCCTGCACTATCTCGTCCTGGGTACCGGTGAACCCCTCCTGGAGCAACTCGAGCAGACGCCGCCTTCGCGACGCCCGGTCGGGAGCGGAGCTGCGGGGCATCAGGAGGCTCCTCCGAAGATCGTCGCGAAGACGGCCGCCGCCGTGTGGAGCCGGTTCTCGGCCTGGTCCCAGACCCGCGACGCCGGACCGTCGATCACCTCGGCCGTCACCTCGTCGCCCCGGTGGGCGGGGAGGCAGTGCAGGAAGACGGCCTCGGGCGACGCTGCCCCCATCAGCTCGCGGGTGACGCGGTACGGCTCGAAGAGGGCCCGGCGGCGCTCGGCCTCGTGTTCGCGCCCCATGGACGCCCACACGTCGGTGTACACCGCGGCCGCGCCCCGGGCCGCCTCCATCGGGTCGTCCGTGAGCAGGACCTCTCCCCCGGCCTCCTGGGCCCACCCCACGACGTCCGGGTCGGGCTCGTACCCCGGGGGGCAGGCGATCCGGACCGGCATCCCGGCCAGGGCGCAAGCCTCGATGAGCGAGTGGGCGACGTTGTTGCCGTCCCCGACGTAAGCCACCGGCACCCCGGACAGCGCCGCCGGATCGGATGCGCAGCACGCCTCGGCCACCGTCATGAGATCGGCCAGCGACTGCAGCGGGTGGTGCGCGTCCGAGAGGGCGTTCACGACCGGGGTCTCACAGACCGATGCGAGCTCCTCGAGCCGCATGTGCGCGAAGGTCCTCATCACCACCGCGTCGACGTAGCGGTCCAGGACGCGGCCGACGTCGGTGACCGGCTCCCGGGTCCCGACCCCGACCTCTTGGTCGTAAGCGCCGATCGGGTGGGCGCCGAGCCGGGCGAGCGCCGATTCGAGCGAGAAACGGGTGCGCAGCGAGGGCTTCTCGAACAGGATCGCCACGGAACGCCCGCGTCCGAGGTCGAGCCGGGAGAAGGGGTCGGCCTTCAGCTCCACGGCGAGGGTGAGGAGCCGGGTCAGCTCGTGGCGCCGGAGGTCGGCCGTCCGGAGCAGGTGCCTCATCCCGCCACCGCCCGCCGCAGGAGGTCGATCCCCGTCTCCGCCTCGTCGTCGGTCAGCACCAGGGGGGGAGCCAGGCGTATGGCCGTCGGGCTCACGTCGTTCACGATCAGGCCGGCCGATAGCGCCCGCTCCACCACCTCGCGCGCCACGGGCTCGCCGAGGTCGAGGGCGAGCAGGAGGCCGTGGCCACGCACGGCTCCCAGGTCGGACAGGCCGCGGCGGATCCTCTCCCCCACCTGCGCCGCCCGTTCGACGAGCCCGGACCGGTCCACCGTCTCGAGCACGGTCCGGACGACCGCGCAGACGAGCGGTCCGCCACCGAACGTCGTGGCGTGGTCCCCCGGCTGCAGGACTTCCGAGTGGGGGTCGTCCACCCACAGGGCGCCGACCGGGAGCCCCCCGCCGAGCGCCTTCGCGAGCGTCACCGCGTCCGGACGGATGGCGAGGTGCTCGAACCCCCACCAGCGCCCTGTCCGACCGACACCCGTCTGGACCTCGTCGCATACGACGAGCGCGCCGTGCTCGTCTGCGAGCGCTCGGGCGGTCTGCGCCCAGGCCCGCTCCACGGGCAGGACGCCTCCCTCCCCGAGAACGGGCTCGAACAGGATCGCGCAGGTCCGTTCGGACACGGCCGCGCGGAGCGCGTCCAGGTCGTTCGGGGGGACGGAGACGAACCCGGCCGGGAGCGGTCCGAACCCCTCCTGCTTAGCGGGCTGCATCGTGGCCGCGAGGGCGCCGTACGTCCGTCCGTGGAACGATCCCTGCACGCAGACGACCTCGAAGCGGTCGGCCTCCCCCGCCCTCCAGGCCCGGCGACGGGCGAGCTTCAGGGCCGCCTCCACGGCCTCGGCTCCCGAGTTGCAGAAGAAGACCGATCCACCCCCGAGACGGCCGGCAACCGCCTCGGCGGCGGCCGCGCCCTGCGGGGTGTGGAAGAGGTTGGACGTGTGCACCAGCACCCCCGCCTGCTCGCGTATCGCGGCCACGACCGCCGGGTGGGCATGGCCGAGGACGTTCACCCCGATCCCGGCCAGCCAGTCCAGGTAGCGCCGTCCCTCCGTGTCGTACAGCCACGACCCCTCGCCGCGTTCGAGGACGACGTCGAACCGCCGGTAGTTGGCCATGAGAGACGACATCAAGAGGCCTCCACCATCGTGCCCACGCCGCGGTCCGTGAAGATCTCCAGGAGCAGGGCGTGCTCAACCCGTCCATCGAGGATGTGGGCGCGTTCGACCCCGGCTTCCACGGCCTCCACGCACGAGGTGACCTTCGGGATCATGCCGGCCGAGAGGGAGCCGCCGGCCAGGAGCTCCCGCAGCTGGGCGGTCCCGACCCGTGAGAGCACCGATCCCGCGTCCGACAGGTCCTCGTACAGCCCCTCCACGTCGGTGAGGTAGACGAGCTTGGCCGCCCCGAGGGCGGCCGCCACCGCGCCGGCCGTCAGGTCCGCGTTGATGTTCAGGGCCTGTCCGTCCGGGTCGAGTCCCATGGGGGCGACGACCGGCAGGAACCCCGCCGCGAGGAGCTCGTTGAGCACCCGGGGGTCCACCCGCTCGACGACGCCGACCAGCCCGAGGTCGGCCCCCGACGGGGCGCTCATCCGGCGGGCCCGTATCAGGTTCCCGTCCTCCCCCGAGATCCCGACGGCCAGGTCGCCGTGGCCGTTCACGAGGGAGACGAGCTCCTTGTTCGTCTTCTGCAGCACCATGCGGACGACGTCCAGCTCCGCCTCCCCCGTCACCCGGTACCCGTCCACGAACCGGGTCTCGTGCTGCAGGCGGGAGAGCATCTCCGAGATCTGGGGTCCCGCGCCGTGCACGATCACCGGTCTGATCCCGATGTGGTGCATGAGGACGACGTCGCCGACGAAGGACCGGATCCGGCCCGGATCCTGCATCGCGTTGCCGCCGTACTTGATGACGACGGTCCGTCCGGACCAGCGCTTTATGTACGGGAGGGCCTCCGTCAGGGTGCGCGCCTTCTCGATGAGGGTGGTGTTCATGTCGTGTAGTCCGCGTTGAACCGGACGTAGTCCGGGCTCAGGTCGCACGTCAGGATTTCCCAGGCGCCGGAGCCCCGCCCCAGCTCGGCCTCGACGACCACCTCGGACGCCTCGAGGGTGGCGGCCGCCTCGTCCTCCCGCCGGGTCTGCTCCCCGCGAGAAGCGAGGAGGACCCCGCCGATCGTCACGTCGAGCCGATCGGGGTCGAGCTCGAGCCCGGGCGCCTGCCCGAGGGCCTGGGCGACCCGGCCCCAGTTGGGGTCCCCGCCCCATATCGCCGCCCGGAACAGGACGGAGTTCGCGATCTCGCGGGCCGCGACGCGGGCCTGGTCGTCGCTGGCCGCCCCGCTCACCCGTATCCGGATCACCTTCGAGGCGCCCTCCCCGTCCGCCACCACCGCGTAGGCGAGCTCGGCCATCACCTCCCCGACCGAATCCACGAACCCCGCATGCCCGTCGACGTCGGCGCCGGACGCGCCGTTGGCGAAGAGCAGCACCGTGTCGCTCGTCGAGGTGCACCCGTCGACCGTGATCGAGTTGAACGTTGTGTCCAGGTGGGCGCCGATAGCGGCGGCTAGCGTGGCCTTGGACGCCACTGCGTCGGTCGTGATGAACACGAGCATGGTTGCCTGCGCGGCGGCCATGCGCGGACAGATCATCCCGGCTCCCTTGGCCATGCCGCCCACCGTCACGCGGCGCCCGTCGAGATCGAGGTGGCGGACGGACATCTTCGGCCTGGTGTCCGTGGTCATGATCGCCCGCGCCGCCGGTTCTCCGCCGTCGGTCGAGAGGACGGCCGCGGCATCGCCGATGGCGGGGAGGACGCGGTCCATCGGGATCCGCGGACCGATGAGCCCCGTGGAGGACACGAGCATCTCGGCCCTGGACACGCCCACCGCGTCGGCCGCCGCGTCCGCCATCCGTTCCGCGTCCCGCAGGCCCGCCTCCCCGGTGGCCACGTTGGCTATGCCGGCGGACACGACGACGCCCCGGGCCCGCCCGCCTGCCACGCGCGGCCGACACAGCTGGACCGGCGCCCCGGCCACCTTGTTCGTAGTGAAGGCTCCGGCGACGGTAGCGGGCGCGTCGGAGACGACGAGAGCCAGGTCGAGGTCGCCGCTCGGCTTGATGCCGGCCCTCACGGCGGCCGCCCTCCAACCCTGCGCCGCGGTCACGCTCACGGGTGCACCGCCATCGCCTCGAGGCCGCAGGTCTCGGCCAGCCCGAGCATCAGGTTGGCGTTCTGGACGGCCTGTCCGGCCGCCCCCTTGCCGAGGTTGTCTATGGCGCAGGTGACGACGGCCGTCGAGGTGCGCGCGTCGTGTCCCACGCCGATCAGAGCGAGGTTCGTTCCCCAGACCTGCTTCGTCGAAGGCTGTCCGGACACCACACGCACGAACGGTGACCCCCCGTACGCGCGCTCGAGCGTCTCTCGCAGGCGACCCTCGTCGGCGCCGGGAGCGTGGGCGTAGCAGGTCGCGAGCAGGCCCCTGCTCATGGGAGCCAGGTGAGGGGTGAAGGTGACCGGCACCCCCAGCTCCTGCTCGATCTCGGGGGTGTGCCGGTGACGGCCCACCCCGTACGCCGAGTACGAGGCGTCGAGCTCGGTGAACAGGTAGTCGGCGTCTACCTTCCGGCCCGCCCCGCTGATGCCCGACGCGGCGTCCACCACGACCGGAGGGACGGCGAGACCCGCGGAGACGAGGGGCTGCAGAGCGAGCACGGCGGCCGTCGGGTAGCAGCCCGGGTTGGCGATGCCCCGGGCTCCCGCGATCCGGTCACGGTGGAGCTCCGGTAGGCCGTAGACCCACTCGCTCAGCTCGTCGGGAGCCGGGTGGCTCCAGCCGTACCAGGACCCGTAGAGCGTCGGGTCGGACAGGCGCCAGTCGGCGGACAGGTCCACGACCCGGACCCCAGCCGCGAGCAGGTCGCGGCCCCGGACCGCAGCCGCACCGTGGGGCAGCGCCAGGAAAGCGAGATCGAGCTCGGGGGGTGGAGCGTCCATCGGCTGGAGCTCGAGATCGGCCAGGCGGACCAGGTGTGGGGAGACGTCGATGACCCGGCGGCCCGCGTTGGACCCAGCCGTCGCCCAGACGACATCGAGGACCGGGTGACGGTCGAGGTAGCGCAGGAGCTCGGCCCCCGTGTACCCGGAGGCCCCGTAGACGCCAACCCGCACCCGTCGCATATCCATACGCAAGTATGAATATACATGCTGACCGGATCACGGGCGCCCCGAGGTCAGCGGCGGGACGGAGACGGACCGGCGATCGCCTTCCCCGCACCGGTCCCCGGAGAACCGGAGGAGCTCGCGGGTCTCCCGGGCCCTCCGCCGTTCGACGGCTGTCTCGTCGAGCCGCTTCCGCTCGACGGCGGCTTGGACCCGTCGCCTCCGCTCGAGGGGGGCTTCGTGGACCCCCCGCCGCCCTTCGAGGGTGGCTGCGATGACCCGCCTCCGCTCGACGGTGGCTTCGTGGACCCCCCACCTCCGCTCGAGGGGGGCTGCGATGACCCGCCTCCGCTCGAGGGCGGCTTCGTGGAGCCCCCGCCGCCGGTCGACGGAGGCTGCACCGTCCCGCCGCCCGACCGCGGTGGCGCGGATGCGCCTCCGCTCGCGGACCCGAGCGCTAGCGGGGCGGTCCGGGAGCTCGGCTGGACGGCACCGCCCGCACCGGAGGGTGACGGGCGGGAGGAGGTCCGGCGCGCCACCACCTCGCGGTTCAGCCTCTCGACGTGCTCGATGAGACGCTCCACGTCGGCCAGGATGCTGCACTCGGCTCCCGCCACCGCGCAACCGGACACCGCGTCCCCGGCCGAAGCCGCGATCGACGACCTGGGAGCCGGATGGGGCGGGGGCGGACGGTCCTTCGCCAGGCGCAGCAGCCCGGCCCGTAGGTCCGCTGCCACCCGCGGCATCCCCTCGCCTCCGGTCCGGACCCCGACCGCCCGTTCGCAGTCGGCACCCTGTTGGGTCTGGTCCGCCGCACCGCGTATCCGCTCGAGCAGCTCCCGGCCCGGCCACTCCCCGACCTCGAGGCGGCGGAGCCGGTGGGGGTCGTCCGCGCATGTCGCGAGGCGCCACGTGGCTTGGTCGTCCTGGTTGAAGGAGACCGCGAACCTCTCCCTCACCGCGCGGTCGAGGATGCGCGACGTCTCGCGTCCGCTCTGCCGGTCGTCGTACCGTCCGCCGTACGCCCCGAACGGGAAGGCGAACGCGACGGGGGGACGCCCGGCCCGCTCCGTGATGGTCTGGATCGAGACGGAGAGGTCGGACCGGACGCGCTGCGCGTAGCCCTCGACCGTCTCCCCCTCCCCCACAGACGTCAGGGCGGGCAGGGACCGGCCCCCGGTCGTGGAATGCTCGCGGTGCAGATCGGTCGTGTGCGACTGGATGTCCCAGCGCCGCGAGGCGGCGTACGCGGCGAGCTCCTCCCAGGACGAGTAGTAGATCCCGGGTTCGTCCGCCGCCTTCGAGATGGCGAACATGGTGGCCCGCATCCCGAGCTCGGACAGGACGATGTCCCCGTACAGCAGGGCGTCGGTCCGGCCGTCGTCGAAGCTGACCATGACGGCACGGGGTGGGAGCCGGTAGAGCCCGACGGACCAGAGCGCGACCTCCTCGGCCGTCACCGTGTTCATCCCGGCCGCCGCCAGGGTGGACATCTGGTCGACGAAAGCCTGCGGGGAGACGGTGGTCGGCGAAGGACGGGTCCCGACCCCGTGGTAGACGAGGAGCGCGACCGGGCCCTCGTAGGTGGGGGCGTTATGCCGCGCCCAGGCCGTCTCCCGCTCGTCGAGCCCCCCGACCGTGGGTGGCGCGATCGAGGTGGCAGCCTTCGCCCACAGGATCGCTCCCTCGTCGGTGCCGTGGAAGTACGCGCCGAAGGGCAGGGTGGACATCGGGAGCATGAGGAGCCCGGCCACGGCCTGACGGGTCCAGCTGCGGACCCGAGGATGGGCGACGGCCACCCTCGCGGAGGTCCTCGCGGGGCCGTCGGGCTGGGCCGGGAGCACGGTCATCCGGTCGGGGTCGATCCGGTCGTGGTGCACGCTCGAGGCGCGGGTGCCCCATCGGTTGTCCCGCATGGTGAACATCGCCCAGTAGGTCTGGAAGACGAGCACGGTCATGTAGATGGCCACGAAGCTGAGTCCGTGGTGCCACAGGCCGCTGCGGCGCCGGACCGCGTAGTACAGCGAGTACAGGAGCGCCATCGCGTACGTCCCGATCAGGTAGAACCACAGGCCGGTCGTCTGACCCGAGACGACCCGCGCCGCCACCGCCCGGACGACGACGAAGGGCGCCACGAGGGGGAAGGCGATGGATGCGTACGTCATGAGCGCGGCGACCGGGTGCTTGCGCCAGAAGTACCGGCAGACGGTCAAGGACTCCCGCAGCCACGACTTCTTCCAACGCAGCTGCTGGCGGAGGAAAACCCGCAGCGACTCCGGGACGGTCGTCCGCGAGAGCGCTGACGCCTGGTAGACCACCCGCCAGGCCTGCAGGACCCGGTTCGTCAGCGCCCGGTCGTCGCCGAAGGTCGCCGGTCTCCCGAGGAAGCTCTGGAACTCCCAGTCGTCGAGACCCGGGAGGATCGCCGCCCGCCGGTAGGCCGAGCAGCACCCGGACGCGCAGGTGACGCTGCCCCCCAGCAGGGACTCGGTCCCCTTGATCACCCGGAACGCTGCGTAGTACCGCACCTGCTGCATCTTGGTCAGCCAGTTCGTCATCGAGTTCGCCACGTCCGCGTGTCCGACGACCGCGCCGACGTCATCCCGACTGAACGGCTGCACGATGTGGATCACCGCGTCCGGCTCCAGGAACGAGTCGGAGTCGACGAAGACGATGATGTCCCCGGAGGACCGCCTGATCCCCTCGGCCATCGCGCTGCGCTTGCCGTGGTTGCGCCCGAGGTCGACCGCCCCCAGTTCCGGGCGCCCGGCCTTGACCTCGCAGATCACGTCCCAGGTCCTGTCGCTGGACCCGTCGTTCACGACCACGACCTCGAGGAGCTCGGGCGGGTAGTCGACGTCGAGGCAGGAGCGGATCGTCTCGGCGATCCCGTCCTGCTCGTTGAAGGCGGGGATCACGATGGAGACCGTGGGCCGGTACCCCACGTCGGGGACGGGGCGGTAGAAGAGCGAGAAGGCGAACCGGGCCAGGATGTAGACGACCACGGCGACCGAGTAGCCGGCGAAGAGGGGATCGTGGACGACCCCGTGGACGGTGAGGTCCTTCGTCAGCCAGACGAACCCGAGGATGGCGGCCGAGTACGCGAGCAGGATCGGGTGCACCCACCGCCCCCAGCGCGCGCGCGAGTCGCTCTCCTCTACCTTGTGTCTCATCCCATCCCCCGTCTGGTGGCCGCGTCTCCCCCAAAGGTCGGCGCGGTGCACCGGGCCCCCGATGGCCCGGACGGGTGGTCGTGGGACTAGTCAGCGCAGCTGCGCAGCGTGCAGGGTCCGGACGGCCTCCGCCACGGTCGCCCGCACCTCGTCCGCCTCGGCGTCCGTGAGGGTGCGGTCCGCCGCGCGCAGGACGATCCGGTAGGTGAGGGCCCGGCTCCCGGACGGGACGGGCTCCCCGGTGTAGACATCGCGCAGCGCGACGCGCTCGAGGGCCGGACCGGCGGCGGCCCGGATGGTCGCCTCGACCGCCGCGGAGGGTACGTGCTCGTCGAGGACGAACGTGATGTCGCGTCGGACGGCGGGCATCCGCGGGAGGTCGACGACGGACAGGGCCGCCGGCGCGGCCGCGATGAGCGGCTCGAGCTCGATCTCGGCGACGGCCGGGGTGCCCTCCAGGTCGAAGGCGCGGGCGACGCTCGGTCGGAGCGCGCCGAACCTGCCGACCACGGCGCCGTCCAACGAGATCGTCGCCGACCGTCCGGGGTGGAGCGGCATCTCGTCGCACGGACCGGTCGTCCAGGCCGTGACGCCCAGCTCCGCGAGCAGGACCTCGAGGATCCCCTTCACGTCGAGCTCGTCCGCGGGGCGGGCCGTCTCGTGCCAGGCCCCCGACGAGGCGTCCCCGGCCACGAGCAGACCGAGCCGCAGCGACTCCGGAGGCAGCGGCGAGTCGGCGTCGGCCCAGGCTGAGAAGACCTGACCGATCTCGTAGGCGGCGAGGTCACGCAGGCCGCGGGCCGTGTTCCGCTGGCCCCACCTGAGCATCCCGGGGATCAGGCTCGGGCGCAGGGCCTCCTGGTCGACGGAGAGGGGGTTGGAGACACGGAGGGGCTCTCCCCTCTCTCCCGACGCGGCCAGGTCGTCGTCGGAGACGAACGACGTGAGCACGACCTCGGTGAGCCCGGCTCCCAGGAGGACGTCACGCACGCGCCTCCTCAGGGTCTGCGCGGGGGTGAGGAAGCCGCGGGCGCCCGTGGGCACGCGCATCGGCACCGCGTCGTACCCGTGGAGGCGGGCGATCTCCTCTATCAGGTCGATCTCGCGCGTGAGGTCGGGGCGCCATGACGGCGGGAGCACCTCGGCCCGGTCCTCGTGGGGTCGCACGTCGCATCCGAGACCGGCGAGGAGGCGGTCCGTCTCCGCGGCCTCGACCCCGATCCCGATGAGGGCGTCCGCGCGGGCGCGACGGAGCGTGATCGTCTCCCGGGGCGGGACGGATCCGACGTCGACCTGTCCCTGGGCGACGGTGCCCTGGGCCCACAGCCTCATGAGCTCGGCGCAGAGGGCGGCTGCCCCCGGGACCGCCCCCGGGTCGGCCCCGCGTTCGAAGCGCCTGGAGGCCTCGGTGACGAGCCCGTGCCTGCGGGCGGTACGTGCGATGACGGCCGGCGTGAAGTGCGCCGACTCTATGAGCACGCGCGAGGTGGTGGACGAGACCTCGCTGGACGCCCCGCCCATGACCCCGGCGAGCGCCTGGGGGGCGGAGGCGTCCGCGATCACCAGGTCGTCGGGCGCGAGGTCACGGTCCACACCGTCGAGCGTGGCCATCCGTTCGCCCGCGCGGGCCCACCTGACCACGATGCGCTCCTCCACCAGCCGGTCGAGGTCGAAGGCGTGCAGGGGCTGGCCGGTGAGGAGCAGGACGTAGTTCGTCGCGTCGACCAGGTTCCCGAGCGGACGCATCCCGCAGGCGGCGATGCGGCGCTGGACGGCGAGCGGGCTCTGGTCGTACACGACCCCCTCCACGACCATCGCCAGGTACCGGGGACACCCCTCGGGGGCCTCGATGTCCACACGCGTCAGCGTGGCCACGTCCGGACCGTCCGCCTGGTGGGAGGCCGCCTCCGGACGAACGGACCCGCCGAACAGGACCGCCACCTCCCTCGCCACCCCGAATACGGACAGCAGGTCCGGCCGGTTCGGCGTGATCTCGAGCTCGAGGATCTCATCGCGCAGCCCGAGCATCTCCGGCACGTCGGCTCCCACCGGGGCATCGGGACCGAGGACGAGGATCCCCCCGTGGTCGTCGGAGACGCCGAGCTCCTTCGCGGAGCAGAGCATCCCCTGTGACTCGAGCCCGCCGGGCATCGGACGGACGGAGATCGGCACGTCGAGCGTGGTCACCCTGGCTCCCGGGAGCGCGACCGGGACCCGGTCGCCCACCGAGAAGTTCTTGGCTCCGGCGACGATCTGATACCGCCCTCGGGGACCCGCGTCGACCTCGGCCACGCACAGCTTCTCCGAGACCTCGACGTCGCGGACGGACAGGACGTCTCCCACGTATATGCCGGAGACGTCCTCCCCCATCCGCTCGATCCGCTCCACGCCCACGCCGGCCAAGGCGAGGCGTTCAGCCAGGACATCGGTCGCCACGTCCACGTCGACGAGCTCACGCAGCCAGGAGACGGGGACGCGCATCAGCGCACCAGCGGGAGGCCGCGGAACTGGTCGAGGAACTGCTGGGGGGACTCCAGGAACAGGCGGATGTCGGTGATGCCGTAGCGGATCATCGCCACCCGCTCGATCCCCATCCCGAACGCGAAGCCGGTGTACCGTTCCGGGTCGATGCCGACGGCCTCGAAGACGGCCGGGTCGACCATCCCCGCACCGCCGATCTCCAACCAGCCCGATGCGCACTGGCTGCACCCGGCCCCCCCGCAGAGGTGGCAGGAGACCTCGAGCTGGGCGGACGGCTCGGTGAACGGGAAGAAGGTCGGGACGAGACGGATCCTGGTTCCCGACCCGAAGGCTCCCTGCGCGAAGGCGTCGAGGGTCCCGGTGAGGTCGGCCATCGACAGGCCCTCGTCGACGGCGAGAGCCTCTATCTGGTGGAACACGGGTGAGTGCGTCGCGTCGGTCTCGTCGCGCCGGTAGGCGCGTCCGGGCGCTACGACGTAGATGGGCGGTTGACGCGTCTCCATCGTCCGGATCTGGACGGGGGACGTGTGGGTTCGAAGGAGCGCCGACCGGGCCGCGAGCGGATCCACGACGTAGAAGCTGTCCATATCCGTGCGGGTCGGGTGGTCGGCCGGGATGTTCAGCGCCTCGAAGTTGTTCCACTCCGTCTCGACCTCGGGGCCCTCGGCGATCTCGTAGCCGAGGCCGACGAACACGTCCTCGAGCGAGCGGACGACCTCGACCAGCGGATGCGGTGCGCCCCGCCGCGGCCGGCGGCCGGGCAAGGTCAGGTCGACCCGGTCGGTGGCGAGCAGCTCGGCCTCCGCCTCCCGCTCGAGCTCGACGCCGCGGGCGCGCACCAGATCCTCGAGACCCGCGCGGATCGCGGTCAGCGCCGGTCCGACCAGGCGCTTCTCCTCGATCGGGAGGTCTTTCATCGTGCGGCCGATCTGGACGAGCCGCGCCTTGCGGCCGAGGTACCGCACGCGCGCCTCCTCGAGGGCGCCCGGGTCGGCGGCGGACCCGATCGCCGCGGCGGCCTCGTCCCGGATCGCCTCGAGCTCGGAGACCACCGAGCTCACGTCGGACCCTCCACCGGAAGGGTGAAGGTGAAGGTGGACCCGGCTCCCGGCTCCGAGGTGGCCACGAGCTCGCCGCCGTGGCTCTCGATCAGCCGACGGGAGATGTACAGGCCCAGTCCGGTGCCGGTCGGGCTCCCGGCCCGGTCGCGCCGGTAGAACTTCCGGAACAGCCTGGACAGGTGGACGGCCGGGATCCCTTCCCCCTCGTCGGACACCGAGACCGACACGCCGTTCGACGAAGCCCGCGTCCGGACCGTCACCCGCCCCCCGTCCGTGTACTTCAGGGCGTTCTCGACCAGGTTGGTGACCACCTGCTCCACCTTGTCCGGGTCGGCCTGGACGCTCGGGACGTCGGGGTCCCCCTCGGTCTCCAGGCTGTGCTCGCCCGACCGGTCCCGCATGCGCTCGGTCACCTTCGTCACGAGCGCCGGGACGTCCACCGCCTGGAGGTTGAGCTTGAGCCGGCCGCTCTCGAGCCGGGAGACGTCGAGGAGCTCGTCGATGAGCCTCTTCACCCGGTCGGCGTCCTCGTTCACCGCGGCCAGCATCTCCCTCTTGGCTGTGTCGTCGAAGAGGTCCCAACGCTTCAGGAGGGTCTGGGTGAACCCCTTCACCGAGGTGAGCGGCGAGCGGATCTCGTGGGAGACGGTCGAGATCAGCTCGACCGTCCGCAGGTCCATCCCCCGGCGGGCGCGAGCGCTCCGCATGGTGAGCACGACCCGCTCCACGGTGCCGTCCGGCGCCTTCTGGTAGGCGGCCAGCAGCGACACCGGGAGGTACCCTCCGCTGCGCGCCAGTTCGTAGTCGCCTTCAGGGATGCCCCGACTGATGGGCGACCGGCGGCCGAGAGGCAGACACTCGTCGAGCCTGCGGCCGGAGGAGTCGCGGAGGACGAAGACCTCCCCGGAGGGGCGTCCCAACGCCTTCTCGGCCGACGTGCTTAGGAGACCCTCCGCGGCCCGGTTCAGGTACTCGATGCGCGGTCCGGGGCCGAGGACGACGACCGCGTCCGGGAGGATGTCGAGAACGTCGGACGCGGACGCCATCGGCGTCACTCCCCGGTCGTCCCCGCCTCCAGACCCGACTTCGCTACCGCGACGAGCGCCGCGAAAGCCTCAGGGTCGCGCACGGCGAGGTCCGCCAGGATCTTGCGGTCGACCTCCACCTCGGCGGAGCGCAGGCCCGCGATGAAGCGGCTGTACGACATGCCGTGCTCACGCACGGCGGCGTTGATCCGCGTGATCCACAGCCGTCGCAGGTCGCGCTTGCGGTTGCGGCGGTCGCGGTAGGCGTACGCCAGCGAGTGCATGACCTGCTCCTTGGCCGCCTTGTAGTGGCGGCCGCGGGAGCCGTAGTAGCCCTTCGCCTGACCGAGGACGTTACGGACCTTGTTGCGATGGGCAGCACCCGACTTCGCGCGCGGCATCGAGGCTCAACTCCTTTCCGCGGATCGGGCTCGGTGCTACTTACCGAGCATCTTCCGAACCTGCTGGGCATCGCCCTCGGGCAGGTTCTCGGTCCCCTTGAGGCGGACCTGACGCGAGGCGCTCTTCGACTTCATGAGGTGGGCTCCCCACGCCTTGCGGTGCCGGACCTTCCCGGTGCGCGTGATGCGGAACCGCTTGGCGGCTCCCTTATTCGGCTTCATCTTCGGCATCGGTACCTCCCGGCTTACCCGTCTCCTTGCGGGTGCGGACCGGCGCCAGCATCATCGTCATGTTCCTCCCGTCGAGCTTGGGGTACGCCTCGACGGTCGCGATGTCGCTCAGCTCCTCGGTCAGCCTCCGCAGGATCCTCTCGCCTAGCTCCGTGTGGGCCATCTCGCGTCCCCGGAACCAGACGGTCACCTTCACCCTGTTCCCGGAGCCCAGGAAACGCTCTATATGGCCCTTCTTGGTCTCGTAGTCGTGGACGCCGATCTTCGGTCGGAACTTGATCTCCTTGACCGTGATCGACGCCTGCTTCTTCCGCGCCTCCTTGGCCCGGATCGACTCCTGGTACTTGAACTTCCCGTAGTCGAGGATGCGGCAGACGGGCGGGTCGGCCATCGGCGCCACCTCGACGAGATCCATGTCGTGGTCGCGCGCCCTGGCCAACGCGTCGGGGGTGCGCATGATCCCCAGCTGGTCCCCCTCCGGGCCGATCACCCTGACCTCGTTCGCGCGGATGCGCTCGTTGATCCGGTGCTCGGGTCCGCTACTGCTGCGCCGATCCTGCCGTATGCCGCATCACTCCTCGGTGTTCCGGACAAAACGAAAGCGGACCACGCAGGGTCCGCTCAGACGGGATGCCCCGTCTCGTCGAACCCCCGGACCATCCACTGGTGGAGGTGAGGGGCACGGGCCCCTGCTTGGCCGCGGCCAGTCTACCCCAACCACCCGCCGGGAGGGAGGACCCCCGGCTCCCGACCGCCGGGCGGCCTACGGCACGATCTTCGACAGCGGGAGCTCGATGATGTCGGTCGCCCCCGCTCCCTTGAGCTCCGGGATGAGGAGGTTGATCCGGTGCTTGTCCACGACCGTCTCCACGGCGTAGGACGTTCCGTCCGCGAGCTTGGACACGGTCGGCGCCTTCATCGACGGGAGGATCCGAAGGACGTCGTCGAGCTGGCCGTCCGCGACGTTCAGCTTCACCAGCACCCTCCCCCGCGCCCGGACCGCTCCGTCCAGCAGGATGCGGAGCTCGTCCACGGCCCGTCGACTCCCGGCGTCCTCCATCGTCTTGCGGTTGGCGATCAGCACCGTCCACGACTCCATCAGCGTGTCGATGATCCGCAGACCGTTGCGGTGCAGCGTCGAGCCCGTCTCGGTTATCTCGACGATGGCGTCCACGATGTCGGGCACCTTGGCCTCGGTGGCTCCGTAGGACAGGACCACCCGGGCCGGGATACCGAGTCGATCGAAGTACCGCTGCGTGATCCCCGGGTACTCCGTCGACACGGTCAAGTCGGGCGGCAGCTCGTCGGGCTTCTCGATCCCGGACGTGGCCGAGACCGCCAGCACGAGACGGATGGGTCGGGGCGTGGCCTTGGAGTAATGAAGCTCGGCCACCTCGACCACGTCGCACTCCCGCTCGGCCACCCAGTCCTGGCCGGTTATCCCGAGGTCGAAACGGCCCTCCTCGACGTAGACCGGGATCTCCTGGGGACGCAGGATCGACACCTCGCTCACACGCGGGTCGTCGATCGACCCCGAGTAGCCGCGCTCGGACGCCCGCAGGACCGGGAGGTCGGCCGCCTCGAACAGGTCGAGCGTGGCCCGTTCGAGCGAACCCTTCGGGAGGACCAGGCGCAGCATCAGGCCTCGCCCTTCTCCACGCGGGAGACGAGCGTGGCGGTCTCGATCGCGGCCACGGCGGCATCCCATCCCGCGTTGCCGACCTTGCCCCCTGCCCTCTGAAGCGCCTGTTCCAGGGTCTCGGTGGCCAGGACGCCGAACAGGACCGGGACGCCGCTGTCGGTGGCCACCTGTCCGAGGCCGCGGCTCGCCTCCTGGGCGACCAGGTCGAAGTGGACGGTCTCCCCCCGGATGACGCAGCCGAGGGCCACGACTGCGTCGTAGCGTCCGGACATCGCCATCGCCCGCGCCGCGACCGGCAGCTCCCGGGAGCCGGGCACCTCCGCCCAGTCCACGCTACCCACGCCGTGGCGCTCCAGCGCCTCGCGGCACCCTTCGGCCAGCCTGCTCGTCACCAGGTCGTTGAACCGGGCCACCACCACGCCTACGCGGAGTGCGGTCCCGTCGAAGCTGCCCTTGATCTGCATATCAGTCCTCCAGGTCGAGGATGTGTCCGAGCTGGTCCCGCTTCGCACGGAGGTACGCGATGTTCTCGTCCGTAGGCGCGGTCTGGAGAGGGATCCGTTCCACGATGCTGAGCCCGTATCCGTCCATGCCGGCCCGCTTGGCCGGGTTGTTCGTCATGTATCGCATCGTGGTGATCCCGAGGTCCACCAGGATCTGCGCGCCGATCCCGTAGTCGCGCAGGTCCGGGGGGAAGCCGAGGTGCTCGTTGGCCTCGACCGTGTCCATCCCCTCGTCCTGCAGTTCGTAGGCCTCCAGCTTGTGCCGCAGCCCGATGCCTCTTCCCTCGTGGCCGCGGATGTAGACGAGCACCCCCTCCCCCACCTCCCCGATCTTCTGGAGGGCCAGGCGGAGCTGCGACCCGCAGTCGCATCGCAGCGACCCGATGACGTCCCCGGTGAAGCACTCCGAGTGCACCCGGACCAGGACGTCCTCCTTGCCTCCCGGCTCCCCCATCACGAACGCGACGTGCGTGCGCCCGTCGACGATCGACTCGTAGGCGACCGAGCGGAAGGTCCCGTAGGGGGTGGGGATGGTGGTCTTCGCGACGGGCTTCACGAGCTTCTCGGACCGGCCCCGGTAGGCGATCAGCTGCGCGATGGAGATGATGGGGAGGTCGTGCTCCTCCGCCATGCGCTCGAGGTCGGGGAGGCGCGCGGTCGTCCCGTCCTCGTTGAGGACCTCGCATATGACCGCGCAGGGCGCGAGACCCGCCAGCCGGGCCAGGTCGACGGCCGCCTCCGTATGTCCGGCCCGCCGCAGGACCCCGCCCTCGCGCGAGCGCAGGGGGAAGACGTGTCCGGGACGGATGAAATCGCCTGGTTTCGCGTCGGGCTCGACGATCTTGCGGATCGTGACCGCGCGCTCGTGGGCGGAGATCCCCGTGGTCACGCTCCGGTGATCGATGGAGACGGTGAACGCCGTCTCGTGCGACGAGGTGTTCGTGGCCACCATCGGCTCGATGTGCAGCTCGTCCAGGCGCGCCGGGTCGCAAGGCATGCAGACGAGGCCGCGCCCGTGGCGGAGCATGAAGTTGATCGCCTCCGGCGTGACCAGCTCGGCGGCCATGGTCAGGTCGCCCTCGTTCTCGCGATCCTCGTCGTCGACGACGATCAGGATCTCGCCGCGCCGTATGCGCTCGATAGCTTCCGGTACCTCGATGAATCCCATCTCTCTCTCTCCTCACAGGTAGCCTGCGTCGTCGGCCTGGAGGGCCGCCTCCGCGTACGGCTGGACCAGCTTCTCCACGTACTTGGCCAGGACATCGACCTCGACGTTCACCCGGCTCCCCTCCTCCAGGCGGCCGAGGGTGGTCGCTCGAAGCGTGTGGGGGACGAGGGCGACCTCGAACGAGGACAGCTCCGCGCGCGTGACGGTGAGGCTGACCCCGTCGACGGTCACGCTCCCCTTCTCGACCAGGTAGCGCCCGAGCGAGGGGGGGACCTCGAACGCGACCTCGCGTCCACCGGAGGCCTCACGCACCGACCCGACGCGCCCCACCCCGTCCACATGACCCTGGACGACGTGTCCCCCCAGCTCGGCCCCCGCCCGGACGGGCCGCTCCAGGTTGACCTCGTCGCCGACCCCCAGCC
>DATLFR010000073.1 GCA_035540895.1 Actinomycetota bacterium
GGCGAGGGGCTCGGGGTGGGCCCGGCGGGCTGGTTCCAAGACTCCCAGGCTGTCCGGCCCAGACGCACCGACCGCGTCGGGAGCTGGTTGGGAGCCGGGAGGGCGCGCGGGTCCATCTTGCTCGAGCCGTTGGGAGCCGGACCCGGGCTATACCAGTTCAGCCCGTTCACGCTCCCGAGGTCGTAGTACTTCATCTGCGCCACCTGCGACGAACCGGTGTACGAGGCCACGTGGTGGTCCCCGGTGCCGCTGTCCGCCGGGTACCAGTCGCCCCAGTAGTCGAAGTCGGCCGCGCCCGGGCCGAACGCCGCGTTGCGGCGCATCTCGAACGCGCCGGTGTGCTGCAGCGTGGCCTCCACCTCGAAGTCCGCCTTGACGGCCACCCCGGGGCCCGGACCGACAGCTATCTCCCAGGGGCGGCGTGGGTCGCCGACCACGGCGTCGGGGAACCGTCCGGGCAGGATCGTGGCCGAGTTGCTCCCCTCCACCGCCGGGAGCACGTCGGCCCCCACCCAGTTCCAGCCGGAGAGCGTGTTGTCGGCCCGCCGGTACCGGACGGCTATGTCCAGGCTCGTGGGCTGGGGGACCTGCCGGTTCGTCCCGCCGTATCGCAGGAAGGGGGGCTTCCACCTGGCGACGAGGTCGAGCTGCTTGAAGTTCGGCGGCACGGTGAGCTTGTAGACGCCGACGAGCGGGACCAGCGCGTGCGAGGCGGTCGTGAACGTGCCCGACCACGCAGCCTGCGCCACGCCAACCTTGTCGTAGGTCTCGGCGGCGTCCACGAGCAGCGTCTCCCCGTAGGGGAGCGCGTCGGCCACGGTCGCGTCCGGGTTCGTCTCCCGCAGCTCGCAGAGCGCGAGGGCGGTGGCCACGGCCCGCTCTGCGTCGATCAGCCCGTACCCGTCGTCGCGCGAGGTCTGCTTCCCGGAGATGCCGGGCTGCAGAGCGCGGGCGCCCGGGATGTGGTTCGCGGTGGCCTTCAGGATCCACTCGGCCTCGGTTATCCGGTTCAGGAACGAGTCCCGATACTGGGCCGGCGCGGCCGGGGTGTGGTCCTGGGCGACCTCGGAGATCGTCAGGCTCGGGCAGGCTTGCACCATGAGGGCGACGGCTCCCGAAACGTGGGGAGCCGCCATCGAGGTCCCGCTGAACCCGACGTAGTCGTGGGCGGCGTTGGCTCCGTGGGCCAGGGCCGACCAGATCCCGTCGCCCGGTGCGGCCACGTCGGGGTAGGTCCAGACCAGCCCCGCCCCGCCCCGCGACGAGCTCGCGTACATGGCGTTCCCACTGCGCGACGTCCCGGCGGCACTGATCGCCACCGGGTTGCGCGACTCGGGACTCGTGTGCGGCTTCGCAGGCTGGTTGTTCGTCTGGCCGCCGTTGCCGGCCGCGAACACCACGTGCTGGTTGAAGCGGCGCCCGGCCGGGGCGTAGCGATCCATGTCGTAGGAGAGGATCATCACGGCCTGGGCCCACGGGTCGTCGGACTCGAAGTCGTAGGGGGTCCCCGCCGGGTCCTCGTGCGGCGCTCCCCACGAGTTGTTCACCACCCGGATGTTGAACGGGTTGCCCTTGTTCTTGAGCTGGTCGTAGATGAAGTCGAACCCGAAGAAGGCGGTGCCCATCGTCACCCCGTTGCCCACGCCGAGCCCGAGGATCTTCGCTCCTGGGGCGACCCCCCTCATGCCGGTCGCGATAGGGGAGCCGTCCAGTGCGACGCCGGCGTGGTTGGACGAGGCGGCGCCGGACCCGGCCGCGATCGCCGCGACGTGGGTGCCGTGCAGGTCGTGATCGGAGTTGGGCACGTCCGCCCACAGGTTCAGCCCTTCGAAGAAGATCTGGTTCCCGTGCGGCTCGTTGGACTGGCTGTAGCCCGTGCAGCCGGTAACGGCGGGCACGGGGCAGATGAGGCCCGACTGCACGATCCGGTAGTTCGCCACCGTCTTGAGCCCGTACTCGAGGTCGGCGTGGAGCGCGTCGATCCCGGTGTCGATCACGGCGATCGTCACGCCGTGCCCGTCGATCGGCATGCGGATCCGGTCCCCATCCTTGATGTAGCGATCCCAGACCCCCCCGTTCGCCTTCACGGCGGCCGTCGAGCGCTCCAGGTTGTACTCGAGGGTCCGGTTCAGGTCGATGCGCCGGGTGCGCGGGTGCGCGGCCAGCTCGCGGACCATGCGGACGGTGCCCGTGGCGTAGGCCATCGGGAGGATCTGGTAGCGGACGATCGGGCCGAAGCCGAGATCGCGGAGGCGGACCATGTCCGAGTCGCGGAAGGCGGTGTCCTTCACCTGGACGAGGACGCCCACCACGTCCCCGTCGGACATCGTGTCCAGCGCGCGCACCGTGGCCGCGGACAGAACAGGGACCTCCCGGGCCAGGAGGCGCTCGCGCAGCGAGGGAGGAGGAGCCTCCTGCTGCTGGGCTCCCGCGGGAGGCGAGGCGGAGAGGAGGCCGGCGGCGAGGAAGAGGCCCAGGCTGGCGGCCAGGCTGCGAAGGAGAGTGCGACGGCGCATCTTATGAACCCCCAGGTCCGGTGT
>DATLFR010000074.1 GCA_035540895.1 Actinomycetota bacterium
CCGGAAGACCCCCAGCCCCCCGCCCTCGATCATGGCCGGACCCCCCATCCCGATGGTCGAGTCCCGGGTCGCGATCACCACGTCACAGCACCCGAGGATGGCCGCGTTGCCGGCGAAGCACCGTCCTGAGTTGACCCCCACGAGGGGGACGAGTCCGGACAGGCGGCCGAACAGGTGGAAGGCCATCGTGTCCAGGCCCGCCACGTGGGGGACGTCCGTGTCGCCGGGGCGGCCGCCCCCGCCCTCCGTGAAGAAGACCACCGGGAGCCGCCAGCGGTGCGCCAGCTCGAGCATCCGGTCCTTCTTGCGGTGGTTCTGCATGCCCTGGGTGCCCGCGAGCACCGTGTAGTCGTAGGACATCACCACGCAGCGGGAGCGCTCCTCGCCGAACAGGTCCGCGTTGACCCGACCGATGCCGGCCACGAGTCCGTCCGCGGGCGTCCGCTCCATCAGCTCCTCCACGGGGCGGCGAGAGCGCTGGGCTGCGATGACCAGCCCCCCGTACTCGGTGAAGCTCTCGGGGTCGCAGAGCGCGGCGATGTTCTCGCGCGCGGTCCGCTTGCCGATCCGGCGCCTCTTGGCGACCGCGTCCGGGCGGGCCTCGTCACGGGTCGCCGCTCGGCGCTCGAGGACCTCGGCCAGGTCGGGACGCACGACGGAGGGGTCCGCCTCGGGCGCTTCGGTGGTCGCTCGGGGGTCCTCGTCAGAGGGTGAGAAGAGGACGAGCGGTTGGCCCTCTTCGACCGTGTCGCCGACCCGCACCAGCACGGACCCGACGGAGCCCGAGGACGGAGCCTCGACCACGTGCTCCATCTTCATCGATCCGATGACGACCATCGCAGCGCCCGCGGGCAGGACATCGCCCGCGGACGCTTCGACGGCCACTACGGTCCCCCGTAGGGGAGCCGCGACGATCTGTCGCTCCGAGGTCACGCCCCGAAGCGTAGGACATGGTCCTGGTTCAGCTCCCGTTGCTCCGACGCCGGGCCTTGTTCGCCTCGAGGGCCTGGTCGATCCGGGCGACCTTGGACTTGGCCGCGACGGCCTGCTCGGCGGTGCGGACGGCACGGAGCTCGTCCTCCACCTCGGCCGGGCGGGCGGCCTCACGGCGTGCCTGCGCGGCCTTCGTGCGGGCCTCCGCCTTCTGGCGGGCGCTCTGCTCCCGCTTCGCGGCGGCCGTGCGCGTGGAGGCCTTCGCCCTCTGCTTCTGCTGCTCGAGCTGCTCCGTGCGCTCCTCGGCGCGCTGCGCGATCTCTGCCTTCTCCCTCTCGAGCTCGGCCTTCTCGCGGCGCATCCGCTGGTCCGCCTCGGCGCGCCGGATCTCGGCCAGCGCCTCGGCCTGCTTCGCCTCCCGGACCTTCTCCACCTTCGTCTGGTGGAGCCGGCTCTCCGTCATCAGGTCGTCGTCGCGCAGGACGAGCCCGGTCATCCCCTTCACCTGCGACGCGAAGGCGTCGTAGACGACCGAGGGAGCCCATCCGGCGTCCCCGTCCCGTCCGGTGACGCGTTCGGCCACGGACAGGGGGAGCCTCACGGCGCGCAGCCAGGTCTTGACCGACCCGCGCGCCACGTTCCTCAAGGTATCCATCCTCTGCTCCTTCACTCGATCACTCGGTCGATGGTCTCGGCCGTCCTCAGGGCGCTCTCCGCGTGCTCCTCCGCCTGGGCGGCCTCCTGCTCGGCCCGGAGGCGGTCGACGACGACCTCGGTCTCCTCGGCCGCCACCGCCGCCTGCTGACGGCGCGCGGCCTCCTCCACCTGCTGCTCCTGCCGCTCGGTCACCTGCTCGATGGTGCGCTCGGCCCGCCCGGCGTCGGCCCGGGCCCGGGCGGTCTCCATGCGCTCGGCCTGGGCGGCTTCGAGCCGGATCCGCTCCTCCTCGAGCTCCTGGCGGCGCTGGGTCAGCTCCGCTTCCGTCATCTCGTCGGCCGCGGCCTCGGTCCGCTCCCGGGCTTCCTGAAGTGCCTGGGCGCGCTCCTCGTGGAGCTCACCCTCCCGCTTCAGGTCCTCGTCGCCGATCACGGAGCCGGCGACCTTCTTCATCTTTCCCTTGATCATGTCTCCGACGCCGGTCTCCGCCGGCGGGCGTGGCACGTCACTCATCACTGCTCCTCGTCGTAGGGGTCTGCTGCTGCGGGAACCGCGCTTCCTCATACCCCCGTTGACCGGCGGTCAATCCGGTGTTTGCCGTAACCGCCGGGGGGTACATGGGGGTCGCCAGGAACCGGACGCGGGGAGACACCTATGGCCAGCGCCATGAGGCTCGACATCACGCACGAGCGCCACGACGTGGCTCGACTGCACATCAGCGGGATCGCCGACCCATCCGGCGCGGCGGTCGTGGCGGCGGCTCTGTGCGAGCTCGAGGCGAGCGGCGCGGAGACGATCGTCCTGACCGGCGACCCTTCGAGGATGCCCGGGTCCGTGCGCTCCGCGATCGACGGGCTGCGGGAGCGGCTCGAGAGGCAGGGCCGACGGGTCCTGATGATGGAGCCGGGGATGGCAGAGACCGCTCCCGCCTTCTCGCTGCGCCAGATCGGGCAGCGGGCGGGGTAGACGGCTCCCGCGCGCCGGAACCGTCGTAGTCTTCGTCCGAGACAACAGGAGGACGATGACGTGAGACTGCCCAAGGAGCTCCCCGACACGCCGTACGTGGCCGGTGCCTTCCGCATCAGCCACTGGCACGTCGACGAGGAGGACGACCCCACGTTCCCCGGCACCCTGGTGCTCGAGTTCGCGGGCCGACTCCCCGGCACCGAGGTGGACGTGGTCGTCCCGTTCGAGATCCCTCACGACATGGCCATCGAGCTGGTCGAGGACCTCATGTCTCAGTACAGGTGCCTCATCTACGGCGAGCGCCGGTACGACGACGACGAGGTGGGAGAGGATCAGGCCTAGGGAGCGTCCGGGGGGCCCAGCTCGGCTGGCGTTCCGGTGCCCGTCCTCCCCTCCTGGGTGCGTGCGGCCTCCACGGCGAGCCGGTCGACCAGGTCGTTGACGAGGTCGTCCGAGTGCCCCTTCACCCAGCTGAAGGAGATCTCCCCGGGCCGGGACAGGTAGAGCTCGAGGAGGGGCGCCCACAGGTCCTGGTTGGCGACCGGCTTCCGCTGCGAGTTGAGCCACCCCCGGCGGAGCCACCCCTCCCACCACCGGTCCCGGAAGCAGTTGACCACGTACGTCGAGTCGCTCCTCACGTGCACCGGGCCGTCCAGGGCCCGCAGGGCCTCCAGCACGGCACGTATCTCCATCCGCTGGTTCGTGGACGGGGCCTCGGCGCCGCTCGCGAACGGTCCCTCGGGGACGGCCCACGCCCAGCCGCCGGGGCCGGGGTTCCCGAGGCAGGCGCCGTCCGTGTAGACGGTGGTGGTCATCGGTGTCCTCGTGTGGTCGGGTCGCCGGGAGGATACCGGGTCTGTAGAGTCCCTCGGATGACCCTGCGGGCGGCGGCATGGCCGGAGGCGGATGCGTTGTTCCGGGCGGACCCCACCTGGAGGGGAGCCGACGCCGCCTACTCCGTCCCGCTCTCGGGCGACCGGACCCTGTGGCTGTTCGGGGACACCTTCGTCGGTCCCTCTCGTGACCGCGCGGTGATGGTCCACAACACGATCGGGATCCAGCACGGGCCCGACCCCTCGACGGCCGTCCTCGAGACGCGCATGGGCGGGAGCCCGTCGGCTCCCGAGCCGTTCTTCCCGGCTCCCGCGGGCACCTGGCTCTGGCCCATGGCGGGCACGCGTGTGAGCGGGGGCGCCCTCGTCTTCTTCATGCGGGTGAGGTCGGCGCGACCCGACCTGCCGACCGTGCTCGACGCGTGGCGCAAGGAGGGGTCCCTGCGCTTCTTCGAGGTCTTCGACTGGACGGCGGCGCACGTGTCCGATGTGGACGGACCGGTCGAGGGCTGGCGGGTCCGGATGCTGGACACGCCCCCCGCCGTGAACCGGATCATGCCGGGAGCCGGGGCGACGACGGACGGGACCCATCTGTACGCGTACGGGTGGCGGGACGGCCACGAGCTGCGGCCCGGCATCGTCCGCCGCCGCCCCCGGTACCGCGGCTGGTGGAGGCCCCGGCTCGCGTTCGTCCTGCGCTGGCCCCTCGAGCGGGTGGCCGAGGGTCTGCACGACCCAGAGTGGTGGTCCGGGCGCGGTTGGACGACATCCGCCGACCAGGCGGTGCCGGTCGTCGCCGACCCGGGGACCGAGTTCACCGTGCACCGGGACGGCTCCCGTTGGGTGCTCGTGGAGGTGGCCAACTGGCTGCGGGGCGTGGACGACCTGCCGGCCCTGCGGAGGCTCGGGTGGCTGAAGCGGATGCCCTACGTCGGGCGGGGCCTCAAGTACGCCGGCCTCCTCAGGTCGACGTTGTGCGTCCGGACCGGAGCCTCGCCGCAGGGCCCGTGGTCTCATCCCGTCCGGGTCCACACGCCGCGCGTCCGCCGCGACGTGCTCGTCTACGCGGGGAAGGGGCACCCGCAGCTGTCGGGGGGCGGCCTGGTCTGCACGTACGCGTCGATCGCGCTTAAGGCGGACCGGACGTTGGGAGACGAGACGCTCTACTACCCGCGCTTCGTGCGCGTGCACGGCCTGTCCTGACCGTCTGCCCCGCGGACGCGGGACGCCGTCCGGCAGGGGAGTGGCACCTCCACGGCGAAGGACGGCCCATGTCCCGGCTCGTCCTCCTGGCGCTCGTCGCGACCCTGCTCGTCCCGGCGGGCGCGTCCGCCGCCGACTGCGCCGACGCGTACTCCCCGTTCGCGTCGATCCCGGGGGCCTCCCTGGTGGCGCGCGACCACGTGAGCAAGGACGATCCGCCGGTCCGCTACCGGATGTGGCGGGGGACGGTCCCGAGCTTCGACGGGCTCCCGCTCTCCGTGGACGTGACCGTCCCCTGTGACGCGTCCGGACCCGTCCCCCTCGTCGCGATGAGCCACGGGTGGGGCGACGACAAGACCATCTGGGAGGAGACCGGCCGGTCCGACACCGTGTCCTCCACGTTCCGGCGGGAGACGAACCACTTGTGGAACAACATCTGGTTCGCCTCGAAGGGGTACGCGGTCCTGAACCACACCGCTCGTGGGTGGCACGACTCGTGTGGACCCCGTACCCCTGGGGCGTCCGGACCACTGGCTCCCGCGCCGCACTGCCTGGCCTTCGACTACTGGATCCACATGGGGGACATGCGGTGGGAGGTCCGGGACGTGCAGTGGCTCGCCGGCGCTCTCGTGGAGTCCGGTGTGGCCGACCCCGGACGGCTCGCCGTGACCGGCGGGTCCTACGGCGGGGGGCCCACGGTGATGAACGCGATCCTCAACGACCGCGTCATGTGCGGGGGCGCGCGCCAGGCGCACGGCGTCGACCCGTGCGCGGGCCTGATGCCCGGGGAGCTGGCTCCCTGGACGACACCCGGCGGCTCCCGGCGCTTGAGCTGGGCGGCGGCCGTCCCGATGTACACGTGGGGCGACGTGATCCAGGTGCTCGTCCCCAACGGACGCGGCTCGGACGGGTGGGGGGTCCCGGACCGCGACCCGGCCGATCCCATCGGTGTTCCCATCGAGAGCTACTTCGCCGGTCTGTACGCCTCCGGGCAGCCGCTCGGCAACGGGTACTACGCGCCGCCCGGCGTGGACCCGACCGCTGACATCACGCTCGGCACCCTGCGGGCCCTGGCGGGGAACCCGTTCCTGCACGCGGACCCCGTGGCGGCGAACGCCGTCCACCAGTTCCGCTCCTACAAGTCGGCCGCCCTCCTCGAGCCGAACGGCCGCGTCCCGATCTTCTGGGTGCAGGGGTTCACCGACCCGCTCTTCACCGGGCTCGAGGCGCTGCAGGTCTACAACCGGCTTCGCGCGCACGACCCCGACTACCCGATCAAGCTCTTCTTCGGCGATATCGGCCACGACTACGCCATGCAGCCCGTCGACGAGTGGGACCTGGTCAAGGGACAGATGAACGCGTTCCTCGACCACTACCTCGCCGATGCTCCCGCCCCCACCTTCGACGTCGGCGCCACGGTCACCCGGTGCCTCGACCCGGGAGCCCCGATGACCTACGTGTCCGCTCCCGACTGGTCCTCGATCCACCCGGACACCCTCACGCTCACGAGCGCCGAGCGCGGGTGGACCTCCCACTCGAGCTGGGGGGAGACCGGGTTCGCGACGGACCCGGTCTCGACCGCCTCCATCCCCGGCCCTCAGTCGTACCGCGGCTGCCGCAGGATGAGCCCCGCCCGGACCGATCCCGGGGTCGCCTCCTGGACCTGGGAGCTCCCGGCCGCCGTGACGATGGTGGGGAGTCCGGTCGTGGACCTCGCGTTCGTGAGCACCGCTGCGGACACGCAGCTCTCGGTCCGGCTCTGGGACGTGGCGCCGGACGGGTCGGTCCAGGGGCTCGTCACCCGGGGCGTGTACCGCAGCCTCGACGGACCCGGCACGGATCTCAGGGCGCGGTTCCAGCTCGCGCCGACCGGGTACCGGTTCGCACCGGGCCACTCGGTCAAGGTGGAGGTGACGGGGAACGACGCGCCCTACCGTCAGGCGAGCCGCACCCCCGCGTTCATCGAGGTGCACAGGACCGAGCTGAGCCTGCCGACGAGGGGGAGCGCATGAGGAAGGTCTGGTTGCTGATCGCTGCGATGGCGCTCGTGGGCACCCCGGCGCGCGCCGGCCACATCGAGTCCTACGTGATCCCCGCCGAGCCCCAGCGCGAGTTCCCGGCCGACTTCGAGCTCCCGGTCGACGCGCAGGCCCGGGGCGAGCTCTACTCCTGGACCGATCCGCGGGTCGGTGGATGGGGCGGACGGTTCGAGGGAGCCGAGGTCTGTCCGGACGGGCACGAGCTCCGTGCGCCGGTCGTCCTGGTGCATGGGACGAGCGAGGATGCGTACGCGGCCTGGCGGGCGTCCGACAACGGCTCGACGACCGTGAACGTCCGGCAGCGCCTGCTCGACGCGGGGTGGTGCCCAGAGGAGCTATGGGCGATCTCGTACACGGGCGGCCGCGGGTACTTCACCTACAACGACGTCAACGTCGACGAGCTGCACGCGTTCATCCAGAACGTCCGGGCCTACACGGGAGCCGATCGCGTCGACGTGGTCGCGCACTCGCTGGGGGTCACGGTCGTGCGCAAGGCGATGCGCGTGCACGGGTACGAGTGGCTGCGACGGTTCGTCGCCATCGGGGGCGCCAACCACGGCACGACGACGTGCCGGGGCGTCGGGCAGGTCCGCGGGAGCCATGTCTGCGAGGAGCTCGAGCCCGACTCTCCCACCTTCACGAACGCCTGGCTCGCCGACCTCAACTCGATAGGAGAGACGCCTCCCGGCCCCGAGTACCTGGTGATCTACGACAGCGTGGGGGACCAGTTCTACCAGGGTCCCGACGCGCACAGCCCCCGTCTGGACGGCGCCTGCAACCTGGACCTCCCCGGGCGGTTCCACCTCCCGATCGCGCGCGGTCCGGAGGCGGTCGCCGTCTACGGCGCGTTCCTCGCCGACGGGAGCCTGCCCGTCTGCTCCTGAAGGACCGGGGCCGCACGTCGTAGCCCGGCGTGGGGCCCGGCCGCACCCGGCGTAGGATGGCCGCGATGCCACGCCGCGCCGCGCTGGTCCTCCTCGTGGTCCTGGCGGCCGCGTGCTCCTCCGATCCCCCCGAGTACCGGGTCACCCTCGACACCGACCTCGGGCGGGAGCCCGCGATCCAGATGCCGGACGGGGAGCCGCCCGGCGAGCTGCTGGTCCAGGACGTCGTCACCGGGGAGGGAGAGGTCCTGCGGGAGGGGGACACGTTCACCGTCCACTACGTCGGTGTGTCCTGGCAGCGCCGGGAGATCTTCGACCGGACGTGGCCCGGGGAGCCGGCCTCCTTCGGATGGGACGGGGTGATCGACGGGTGGCGCCGCGGCATCGCCGGCATGCGGGTGGGCGGACGGCGCGGCCTCGTCGTGCCGCCCGAACTCGGCTACGACGACGGGGAGACGATGATCTTCGTCGTCGACCTGCTCGGCGTGCAGCGACCGGCGGAGGTGGGCGCGGGAGCCGGCGAGGCTCCCGCGCCCTGAACCGTCAGCGGCAGGGCTGGTTGCGCAGACCCTCGCGTCCCGTCGCGCTGCATGGCGGGGCGTCGGTCGGAACGTCGGCTCGGATCACCGGGAACGCGACGGAGGACGGGTAGATGCCCGACGTGTATATCGAGTTCACCGCGGGCGTCGGCAGCGAGGCGAACCCCCACAGGTCGGGGAGCAGGTTCGGCGCGCTCACCCAGATGCGGATCTGCGACCCGGCGCGGAACGCGTGTCCGAACGGGAAGATCTCGACGCGTGCGAGCGTGGGATGCCCGGGCACCAGCGGAGCGCTGTCGCCCAGCCGGTGGCTCTGGAACGGACGAAGCTCCGTCGAGAACCTCGGGTCCTCCATCCGGTGGCTCGCGCGCAGCCACCCCTTCTGCACGAAGACCTCCTTGCCGTCCGGGCGCACCTCGGTGAGCGTCACCTCGAGGTCGGTGTCCGGCGCGGTGCTGGAGATGAACAGGTCGACGCTGGCCGTGCCCAGCATGAGCTGGTCTCCCGACAGCGGTGCGCTCGTGAACGCGGCGTAGGTGCCGGAGGCGGGCTTGCGGGTCCAGTCGCCGGGGGTCACGCCGGAGATGCCATGTCCGCCCCGCTCCTGCGTCCCGGCCACCGGGACGTAGGCGTAGTCGACCGCGCCGAGGGCGCGAGCGTTGGCGGCCTCGACCTTCGTGGGCAGGGCCGCGGGCCCGTGGGGCTCCTCGGACAGGCTCCCGTCCTGCTTCAGGAACAGCCGGTCGGCTTCCACCTCGAGGGGTGGCCAGGAGGAGAACGTCCTGGAGAAACCGGCCTTGCGTCCACCCTTGGCGCCGTTGTCGAAGTTGATGATGACCGGGTCCTCCGCCCAGTACTCGTCCGCCGTGGCGTCGGGGAAGCGCATCGCCGTGATGTGGGAGGCGCGTCCCGCGTCCTCGTAGCCGTAAGCGACGCCGAAGTCACCCACGACGTGGCCGCGCCCCCGGAGCGCGAACTCGAGGAACCGGTAGATGTGGGGGAGCATCTCCTCGCCGTAGTACTCCCCGTGATCACCGTTGGAGGAGAGGAACCTCCAGTGCAGGCCGGGGCGGAGACGGTCGATCAGGTGGGTCGCGCGGGAGCCCACCTGCTCGTCCTGCCAGGACTGCACCAGCATCGTCGGGACGTCGATCCGGTCCGCCCACCACCACGGGGAGCGCTCCCAGAAGAGCGGCCCGTCGAACTGGTTGTAGAGGGCCTGGACGAAGGGGTTGAAGGCCGTGTTCGGGAGGTGGTCGGGCTGGTTGCGCAGGCAGCGCTCGTCACCCTGGTTCTGGGCCCACCACTGGTAACCCGACGCCATCGACTCGACCGCTCGCTGCCCGGACCAGGCGCCGGCGAACGTTGCGTTCAGGATCCCGCCGGGGAACGGCACGTCGCGGTACAGGTCGCCGAAGACGTGGCCGGGAACGATGGCCGCGAGGCCCTTGGGCTGCTGGGCGGCGACGAAGAGCTGGGTGATGCCGGGGTAGGACTTACCGACCATGGCCAGCTTGTCCCCGAGCTGGGCGGGCCTCACGAAGCCGGGGGTCTCGCGGTGCCCGGTGAGCCACTCCACCGCCTCCTTGCCGTCCAGCGCCTGGCGGGGCTCGAAGTAGTCGAAGTACCCCCCGGAGCAGTGGGTCCCGCGGATGTTGAGGCCGATGATGGCGTACCCGGCCTCCAGGAACCGGTGGTGCAGTCCGTCGTAGATCGTCTGGCCAGGGATGTACCCGGAGTAGTCCATCACCATCGGGTAGGGGCCGGGCCCCCAACGGTCCGGATCGGGGAGCAGCGCCTGGTACTTGAGCGTGACGCCGTCGCTCATCGGGATGTAGCCGTGGATCGGGCCCGGACGGGCGGCGTGGGCGGGCGCGGGCGCGAGGAGCGCGGCGGTGAGCCCGACTATCAGGACGGCGGCCAGTCTGCGCAAGCGAACCCCTCCCCAGGGAAACCGGATGTCGACCTCGAGTGGTTCGACGTCGCCGCCGCCGGGTCCTTCCGCGGGCCCGTACCCTCTGTGCATGGGGTCCGACGTCGAGATCCGGTACGCGCGCAGCACCGGCGACATCGATATCGCCTATACGGTGCTCGGCGAGGGGCCCGTCGATCTCGTGTACGTGTCCGGGTTCATCACCCACCTCGACCTAGCCTGGGACCTCCCGCACTTCGACTGGCTGCACCAGTTCGACGGGGTCGCCCGGGTGATCGTGTTCGACAAGCGGGGGACCGGGCTCTCGGACCGGTCGCTCGGGTTCGGGAGCCTGGAGGAGCGAGCGGACGACATCCGCGCGGTGATGGACGCCGCGGGCTCGGAGCGCGCCTTCGTCTTCGGCGTCTCGGAGGGCGGGCCGATGGCCATCCTCTTCGCGGCCACGCACCCCGACCGCGCCCACGGACTGATCCTGTACGGCACGGCCGCCCGGTTCGCATGGAGCCCAGACCTCGGAGCCGGGGTCACCGAGGAGGTCGCCGCACCCCTCCTCGACTTCATCGAGCAACGCTGGGGGTCGGGCGAGGTGTTCTCGATGTTCGTACAGCACGCGGCCGACCCCGTCGCCACGACGCGGCTGATCGCTCGCTTCGAGCGCAACGCATGCACCCCCCAGATGGCTCGCGAGATCATGGAGCGCAACCTCGAGATCGACGTGCGCAAGCTGCTTCCCGCGATCGGCGTGCCGACGCTGGTCCTTCACAACAGCGGCGACCCCGTGGTCGACGTGCGTCACGCCCGCTACATGGCGGAGCGCATCCCAGGAGCCACCTACATCGAAGCCCCGGGCGACTTCCACGGCTCCTGGCGTCCGGAGCACTTCGTCCTCGCGTCATCCCCTGTCCTGGGATTCATCTCCGGACAGACAGGGGCGCCCGCCCCGCTCTCGGACCGCCGCCTGGCGACGGTCGTCTTCACGGACATAGAGGCCTCCACGGAGTCGGCCGCCGCTGTCGGCGACGAGCGCTGGCGATCCATGCTGGACCATCACGACCGGCTGGCCTCCCGCGTGGCCGAGCGCACCGGGGGCAGGCTAGTCAAGGGGACCGGAGACGGCGTGCTGGCCACCTTCGACGGACCCGGGCGTGGGATCGCGTTCGCGCGCGAGTTCCAGCAGGCTCTGCTCCCCAGCGGGATCCGGATCCGGACGGGCGTGCACACAGGCGAGATCGAGATGAGGGGGACGGACGTGTCCGGCGTGGGAGTGGTCATCGCCCGCCGCATCTGCGACACCGCGGTCCCCGGCGAGGTCCTCGTCTCCCGGACCGTGAAGGACCTCGTGGCGGGGTCCGGGATCGGGTTCGACGACCGCGGGACCCACGAGCTGAAGGGTGTCCCGGACGAGTGGCAGCTGTTCGCCGTATCGCCCTGACCGGCCGCGCCCGCGGGTCAGGCGACCCGGTCGATCCGCGCGTAACCTTGGTCGATGAGCCTCGCCGATAGGCTGCGCGACGACCTCACCGCGGCCATGAAGGCCCGCGACGAGCTGACGACCGCCACCCTGAGGATGGTCCTGTCGGCGGTGAAGGGGGCGGAGGTCGCCGGGGAGCAGGCACGGACCCTGTCCGACGACGAGGTGGCCGTCGTCGTGGCCAAGGAGGCGAAGCGACGCGAGGAGGCCGCGGAGGCTTTCCGAGCCGCCGGGCGGAGCGACCGAGCGGACCGGGAGCTCGCGGAGCGGGAGGTCCTGGCCCGTTACCTCCCGGAGCGGATGGGACGGGACGAGATCGAGCGCGTCGTCGCCGAGGTGCTCGCCGCGGAGGGGCTGTCCGGGTTGGGTTCGATGGGGCAGGCGATGAAGGCCGTGATGGCGCGTCTCGGGGGAGCGGCGGACGGGAAGCTCGTGTCCGAGGTCGTGCGGGAGCGGCTGTCCGGGCGCTAGGACCCGAGCCCGAGCTCAGGTGGGAGCCCGAGCTCGATCGCCTCGTGGTACGGCTCGACGGCTCCGCCGTCCAGCAGCGCGAAGAGTCGCTCGAACCCCGTCTTGATCACGAGGTGGTCCGGGTCCCCCTCCCATCCGTGGCCCGCGGTCGGGTACGCGCCCATCCCGGTGCCCGACCAGGGCACGCCCAGGAAGGTGCTCGAGAAGGTGGTGCCCGGTCGTCCCGACCCGCGCCCCACCACCGTGTGCAGCTCGGCGGGGACGCCCACGGCCCGCAGGGCGTTCGTCATCTCCCGGCTCTGGTTGCCCGGGACCGTACCGTCGTCGACTCCATGCACGAGCACGGCTCCCTCCAGGTACGCCATCTCGGGTGCCCGCACCACGTTCGTGAGGTGCAGGTAGCGCTCCGGGACCTCGTGCAGCGCCCCGCCCGTCTCCGCCTCGGCGTCGGTGACGAAGGCGGCCGCCGACGCGTTCGACCCCTTGAGGGCGACGGCGATGGCGTACAGCTGAGTGAAGTTGTGGACCCCCTCGACCGCGACGAGGCGGTCGAAGAGGGGGCTGCCGTCCTCACGGACGGCGTCCGGGTCGGCCAGGGCCAGCCCGGCCGTGTTGGCCCCCATGCTGATCGCGAAGACGGTCACGGTCTCGATCGAGGGGTAGAGGTCGAGGAATCGCTTCGCCGCGACGATCGAGTCCTTCGCGCCGGCCGAGACGTGCCAGCCGCGGTTCGTCACCGGGTCCTGTCCGGTGTAGTCCATCGCGACGGCCACGGCACCGTGCCCGGCCACCCTGCGCAGGTGGTTGCGCCACGAGCACGAGTTGTTCTGCCAGCCGTGCATCATCACGACGAGGTGCTCCGGTTCGGCCGTCTCCGGCAGGGCGTACCGGCCCGACGGGAGCCGATGCTTGTCGTCGGACGTCGAGCCGATCCCGTGGTCGGACATCCACCGATCCGGCGCGACGGTGTCACAGGGTGCGGCGGCCTGAACCGAGGGGGTCAGGGCGAGCGTCCCCAGGAGGACGACGACGAGGGACACGATCCGCGTGCGCATGCTCCAGGGTTTCGCCGGCCGGGTCGCGTCTCCTGCCGCGTCAGTCCTGTAGCGCGGCCGCTGTCGCGGTCGTGTCGACCAATCGCGTCGCCATCATGCGCCCGAGTGCGCGATGGAGAGCCGCGGCGGTCCCCGGGTCCTGCTGCTCCATGCGGTCCACCGCGTCGGCCGGGAGGTGATACAGGACGGCGTCGGAGTCGGCGACGACGGTCGCCGTCCGGGGGGTCCGGAGGTAGAGGGAGACCTCCCCTATGACCGAGCCCGGACCGAAGGACCGGATCCTCATGTCCGCGCCCCCGCCCCCCACGTGGACGCTGAGCCGGCCGCTCTCCACGAAGTAG
>DATLFR010000075.1 GCA_035540895.1 Actinomycetota bacterium
GGCGGCGGGCGGGTGAGGCCGGGCGACGTCGTGTACTTCGTCCTGTTCGCCGCGTTCGTCGCCGGTGCCCTGCTGCTGCTGATCAGCGGCGTGGCCGCCGTGGTGGCCTCGGTCAACCCCGTCTTCCACGAGGCGATGCACGTCCGGGCGTTGAGCGACGACCTGGTGGGGCGGCTTGCGCTGCGGGTGGCGGACGGGGCTCACCTCGTCCAGCCCCCCGTGCAGGTGGTCGTCGACTACGCCTTCAGCCTCCTCAACATGGGGATGGCAGGTCTGCTCCTCTGGCTGAGGCCGCGGGACTGGACGGCCCGGCTGCTCGCGGTCGCGATGGTGGGGACGGCCGGTGCCTTCAACCTCGAGGCGCAGGGGACGTACGAAGCGGTCGCGCTGACACCGAGCGAGTCGGCCATCTCCGCCGTGAACCACCTCATAGCCGGTTTCGCTTACATCGCGGCGCTGCTGCTGTTCCCGGACGGACGTCCCGTCCCGCGGTGGCCATGGCCGTGGCTGGTCGCGTTGTACGTTCCGCTGGCCGCCCTGGCCACCTTCGTGATGCTCCGGGTCACCGGAGCGGGCGACATCCTCAGCGTCGAGGGCACGTCCCGCCCGACCGTCCTGATGCTGTTCTTCGGACTGCTCGTTCCGGTGACGGGCGTCCTGTCGCAGGCGTATCGGTTCGGCCGCTCCGCCGATGCCGGGTCCCATCAGCAGGCGCGCCTGCTGTTCTGGGCGCTCCTGCCTGCGCTCGCCATCAGCCTGTTCTTCGTGCTCACTCAGCAGGTCGGCCCGCAGACGTTCACGGCGCTGGCCGGGCGGCCGACACGGGAGCTCCCCGTGGTCGCGTTCAGGGTCTTCCAACCCGTCTTCGCCCTGATCCCGGTCGCCCTGCTGGTGGGCCTCCTGCGGTTCCGGCTCTGGGACGTAGACCGGGTCATCAACCGGACGCTCGTCTACTTCATGCTCACGGCCATCCTCGCCGCCGGGTACTGGGGGACGGTCGTGGCCGCCCAGTGGACGCTGCGACCCTTCACCCGGGAGAACGGCCTCGCGATCGCCATCTCGACCCTGGCGGTCGCGGCCGGGTTCGGACCCCTCCGCCGGCGCGTCCAGACCTTCGTGGACCGGCGATACAACCGGTCGCGCTACGACGCGGCCCGAACGATCGAGGAGTTCGGGCACCGGCTCCGCGACGAGATAGACCTCGAGTCGATGACGGATCAGCTACGTTCGGTCGTGCTGCAGACGATGCAACCGGCGCACGCGATGCTCTGGCTCCGCCCGCCACCCCGGCCGGAGACGAACGACGGAGGGTTCGAAGGGGCCGTAACGGGTTCCGTAACGGTCGAGCGACACCCTTCGGGTATCACGGAGGCGTGAGAGACATGGAGACACCCACGAGGACGAGGCGGTTCGCCAGCTGGAGGAGCGACCGCAGGTCGCGACGTGCCCGTAGCGAGGTCGCCTCGGCCGCGGCGCTCGAAGGCCCGCAGATCGATATCGCGCCCCACGACCCCCTGCTCGCTTTCCTCCAGCAGGACCCGGGACCGGTCGAGGTCGACCGTCTCAAGCTCGACTCCCCGGCCGTTCGCGCGCTGCGGGAAGGGGGGGTCAAGCTCATCGTTCCCCTCGTGTCGCAGGGCGAGCTGATCGGGCTCCTCAACCTGGGGCCGCGGCTCTCCGAGCAGGAGTACTCCGCCGACGACCGCAAGCTCCTGGAGAACCTGGCCGGGCAGGCGGCGCCGTCCCTGCGCGTCGCGCAGCTCGTCCGCGAGAACGCGGCGGTCGTCCGCAGCCGTGAGCGTTACGAGCAGGAGATGCGGGTCGCGCAGCTCGTCCAGCAGAACCTGCTGCCCAAGGAGCTCCCGGAGCTGTCCGGGTGGGACCTCGTCCCGTATTACCAACCGGCCCGCGAGGTGGGGGGCGACTTCTACGACTTCATCCCACTCCCGGACGGCCGGATGGGGTTCGTGGTGGGCGACGTGACCGACAAGGGGGTCCCGGCGGCGATCGTGATGGCGTCGACGCGCAAGGTGCTGCGGATAGCTGCCCAGCAGCTGATCGAGCCGGGCGCGGTCCTGGAGCAGACGAACAACGAGCTCTGCCCGGACATGCCGTCCAAGATGTTCGTGACGTGCCTCTACGGGATCCTCGAGCCGCGCACGGGCCGGTTCGTCTTCGCCAACGCGGGACACAACCTGCCCACCATCGGACGGGACAGCGGCGTCGAAGAGATCAGGGCGCGCGGGATGCCGCTCGGGCTCATGCCCGGCATGACCTACGAGGAGTCGGAGACGACGATCGGCCCGGGGGAGGTCATCCTCCTATACAGCGACGGACTGACCGAGGCCCACAGCCCGGAAGGCGAGATGTTCGGGTTCCCGAGCGTCAACAGGACCGTCTGCCGGGCCAACCGCGACCGGGTGATCGACGAGCTGCTCGACGAGCTGCACCGGTTCGTGACCGCGGTCTGGGAGCAGGAGGACGACATCACGCTCGTCTCCGTCCGGCGAACCGCCGCAGCGGCGATGATCGCCGACCGTCCGGACGTCGAGGTCGCGCCCATCAGGGGTGCGGGCGTGGGGTCGGCGGCCCCCGCGGACCCCTCCTCCACACCGGAGGGCGCGCTCGTCGCGTCGTTCGAGGTCCCCAGCTCGGAGGGGAACGAGCGGCTGGTGATACAGCAGCTCGAGGAGGAGGTCGGGAGCCTCGGTCTGCCCAAGGCGAAGGTCGATCGCATCAAGACGGCCGTCGGGGAGGCGGCCATGAACGCGATCGAGCACGGCAACCACAACCAGCCGGAGGTGCCGGTGAAGGTGGAAGCCTACGTCTCGCCGCGCGCGTTGACGGTCCGGATCACCGACCGGGGGCGGTACACCCCCATCGACCAGGACCCCGAGGTCCCCGATCTCGATGCCAAGCTGGCCGGCATGCAGACGCCGCGCGGGTGGGGGCTCTTCCTGATCCGCAACATGGTCGACGAGATGAACGTCTTCGGCGACGAGACCCACAACACGGTGGAGCTCGTCGTACACCTGAAGGAGAGCGTCGATGACTGATGATGGGTTCGAGGCTCGGGTGCGCACCGAGGGCCCGGGCACGGTGATCGACCTCCTCGGGTTGATCGACGGCCAGGCGGAGGCTGCCCTGAACAACGCGTATGCTCAGGCGGCCGCGGCCACCGATCTGGTCGTGCTGAACTTCGCGGACGTGGGTTACATCAACAGCACGGGGATCGCTCTGGTGGTGGGGCTGCTCGCCCAGGCACGGCGCTCGCGCAACACCGTACGCGCCTGCGGGCTCAGCGATCACTACCGTGAGATCTTCGAGATCACGAGGCTCGCGGACTTCATGCCGATCCACAGCGACGAGACGAGCGCGATGGCCGCCGGGGTCTGACCCCGCTGGCGAGGGAGGGACGAGATGACGCAGGAGACGGCACAGCTGGACGTCAGGCACGTCGACAGCACCACGAGCATCGTGGACATCACCGGCGAGATAACCGCGAACTCCGAGGGCCCGCTGATGGACGCGTACCAGCGCGCGACGGGAGATCACACGAGGTCGGTCATCCTGAACTTCTCCGACCTGGAGTACATGAACAGCGGCGGCATCGGGCTGCTCGTGACCCTCCTGGTCCGGGCGAACAGGCAGAAGCAGCGGCTCATGGCCTTCGGCCTCACCGACCACTACAAGCAGATCTTCGAGCTGACGCGCCTGGACGAGGCCGTCGGCATCTTCGACACCGAGCAGGACGCCGTCGCGGCCGCCGGGTGACGGCGGGACGCCCGAGAGGAGGCACCCCATGGCCACGGACCCCGAGAACGGCAGGACGCACCGCAGCGACGCGGAGTCGTGGGCCAAGCCGGTCTCTCGCCTCGAGGTGGGCGAGATGCCCGAGGGAGCCATCAACCTCAACGTGGCCGGGAAGCGCCTGTCCGGACCGGTGCAGGGCTTCGGCCGGCTGTGGCAGAAGGCGTACCGCATGCGGCTGCCGGCGTCGGTCGTGTCCGCGTCCGATCTGGTGGCGGAATGGAAGCGCAACTTCGGCAGCTTCTGGCCGACCGGCAACCGCTTCTACGGTCCGCTCACGTCGCTCGAACCCGGGGACGTCGCGGTCCTCAACGTGAAGGCGGGCGGCGGCATGACCCTCTCCACGGGGGTGATGGTCGTGTTCGCCGACGAGGAGGCGTTCACGTTCATGACCCCGCAGGGCCACATGTTCGCCGCGATGATCACGTTCTCGGCCCGTACGGAAGGCGATGACACGCTCGTCACCATCGAACCGCTCCTGCGCACGAACGACCCCATCTACGAGCTCGGGTGGCCGGTCATACGGCGCAAGGAGGACGCCTTCTGGGTGGAGACGATGCGCAACCTCGCCTCCCACTTCGGCGTCGAGGGAGCCGAGGTCGAGACGGTCGTGAACTGCGTCGACCGACGCCGGCAGTGGCGCAACGCCAGCAACATCTGGCACAACGCCGGTATCCGGTCCACGATCTACATGTTCGGGGCACCGGTCCGCTGGTTCGCCAAGCCCTTCCGCCGCGCCCCGCATGCCTGACGCCGTCGTCGTCGGGTCCGGGCCCAACGGGCTCGCCGCGGCGATCGCGATCGCGGAGGCCGGACGGTCCGTCCGCGTCTACGAGGGCGCAGCGACTCCGGGCGGAGGGATGCGGACGCAGGAGCTGACGCTGCCCGGGTTCCGCCACGACGTCTGCTCGGCGATCCATCCGCTCCTCCTAGCGTCTCCCTTCTTCAGACGGCTCCCGCTGGCTGCGCACGGCCTGCAGGTCGTGCAACCCGACGCGCCGTACGCCCACCCGCTCGACGACGGGTCCGCGGTCGTGGTGGAGCGGTCGGTGGAGGCGACCGCGTCGGAGCTCGGCTCCCAGGGAGCCGGGTGGCGGAAGGTCTTCGGCCCGCTGACGCGCGACGCGCACGTGCTGGCGTCGGAGCTCCTGGGGCCGTTCCGACCGCCGCGGCACCCGTTCAAGATGGCCCGCTTCGGGTTGCAGGCCATCCGCTCTGCCCGTGCCTTCGCGCGGTCGAGGCTGGACGGGGAGAGAGCCCAGGCCGCGTTCGCGGGCGTCGCCGCGCACTCCATGCTGCGCCTGGACGAACCCGTCACGGCGGGGGTCGGTCTGATGCTGGGGACCTTCGCCCACGCCGTCGGATGGCCGATGGTCGCCGGGGGGTCGGAGAAGATCGGTGAGGCGATGATCTCGTACCTCCGCTCGCTCGGCGGCGAGATCGAGTGCGGCCGCTGGGTGCGCAGCATCGACGAGCTGCCGGACGCGCGCGCCTACCTGTTCGACGTCACCCCCCGGCAGCTCGTCTCGATCGCCGGGGACCGGCTCCCGGACCGGTACCGCCGCGCGCTGCTGAGGTACCGGTACGGACCCGGCGTCTTCAAGGTGGACTGGGCCCTCGACGAGCCGATCCCGTGGAAGGCGAACGGGTGCCACCGGGCAGCCACCGTCCACCTGGGCGGGACCCTGGACGAGATCGCCCGCAGCGAGTCGGAGGTGGTGGCGGGCCGGGTGCCCGAACGTCCCTACACGCTCGTCGTCCAGCAGACGCTGTTCGACCCGTCCCGCGCTCCCGCGGGGAAGCACACCGCCTGGGCCTACTGCCACGTGCCGCACGGCTCGGACGTCGACATGACCGACGCGATCGAGTCACAGATCGAGCGGTTCGCTCCCGGGTTCCGCGACGTGGTGGCGGCGCGCAGCACGATGGACTCCCGCGCCATGGAGCAGCACAACCCCAACTACATAGGCGGGGACATCAACGGAGGCGTGCAGGACCTGCGCCAGCACTTCGCCCGTCCCCTCCCGCGCTGGACCCCCTACGCGACACCGGACCCCTCCATCTACCTCTGCTCGTCCTCGACCCCCCCGGGAGGAGGGGTCCACGGGATGTGCGGCCACCACGCCGCCCAAGCCGCCCTACGCCGCTCCCTCCGCTAGCCCTGGATCGGACCCGCGCCGACCCTGGCCGCCTGGACCCGGAACCTGCGGCCCCGGGCCCGAGGGAGCGGAGCGTCCCCCGCGACCCCCGACCTCGCACCCACCTCAGGACGTAGGCGGCGGCACGGGAGCCGAGATCTCCCCCGAGTCCTCGAGGTTGAACGGCTCCAGGTCCTCGGCCCGCTCCAATCGCTGCCGCAGCTGCTCCCGTCCCTTGTGGACGGTCTTGAGGGTCTTGTTCAGGAGGATCTCGAAGCGAGCGAGCTTCGCGTCGACGTAGTCGTCGGCCTTGCGGCGCAGGTCCTCGGCGTCCGCCTCGGCCCGGGAGACGATCCGGTGCGCCTCCGCGTTCGCGCCCTGTACGAGCTCGGTCTTGGAGAGGAGGCGGCTGCGCTCGGCCTTGCCCTGCTCGACGAGCTCCTGGGCCTCCTGACGCGCGGTCGCGAGCAGCGAGTCCCGCTCGGCGAGGACCTCCCGCGCGTGCTCGGTCTCCTTCGGGAGCGCTTCCCGGAGCTGGTCGACGAGGCTCAGCGCGTCGCTCTGGGGGATCACGACGGAGGAGGACAGGGGCACGGACTTGGCGTTGCGGATCATCTCGTCCAGCGCGTCCAACGCGGTCTTGAAGTTCTCGCTCATGTGTCTCCCTTCGGCCCGCCCAGCTTCGCCTCGAGCCTGCGGGCGACGGCCTCCGGGACGAGTCCATCGACGGACCCCCCGTAGCGGACGACCTCCTTCATGAGGCTCGCAGATAGGAACGAGTAGGCGGGGTTGGTGGCCATGAACGCGGTCTCCACTCCCATGCGGGCGTTCATCTGGGCCATCTGCTCTTCGAAGTCATAGTCGGACACGGTCCGCAGGCCCCGCACGATCACGGTGGCCCCGATCTGCTTGCAGAAGTCGACGGTCAGCCCGGAGAAGGACATCACCTTGACGTCGTCGGCGCCGCCCAGCACCTCGTTCAGGATCTCGACCCGCTCGTCGACGGTGAACAGGGCCTGCTTCGACGGGTTCTCGAGCACGGCCACGACGACCTCCGCGAACTGACGGCGCGCCCTGGAGATGATGTCCAGATGTCCGTTCGTGACCGGGTCGAACGACCCGGGGCAGCAGGCCTTCGTCATCTCAGCGGTTCCTCGCGGCTGTAGACCAGGACCCGAGTATCCCCGTATCTGCGGTCCGCTTCCAGGACGTATCCCCGGGGTTCGGGCGGCTCCCCTGGCCCCCATCGCGACTCGATGACGACCCGGCCCCCGCGACGGACCGCCTTCCCTAGGCCGTCCAGGACCGTCCGGGTCGCATCGGCGTCGGCGTACGGCGGGTCGACGAACGCGACATCGACCGGGTCGCGCCGTCGGGCGCGTTTCAGCAGGTACCCCAAGGCCTCCGATCTGACGAAGGTCGCGTGCTGCTCGAGGCCGGCGGCCTTCGCGTTCTCGCGAGCGGCTTGCAGGGCGGCCGGGTCCCGGTCGACGAAGGTCGCGTGACGCGCCCCCCGCGAGAGGGCCTCCAGGCCGTAGGCACCCGACCCGCAGTAAAGGTCCAGGACCGAGGCATCCACCACATGAGCGGCGAGCGAGGAGAACACCGCTTGGCGGACGCGCTCGCTGGCCGGCCGCGCCCCCGGGGGGACCCGAAGCCTGATGCCGCGGGCGTCCCCGCCGGAGATCCTCACGGGTTCAGTGTGACGGTCCGGGCGCCGGGAGGCACGGCGATCTCCGCGCAGACGTATCGGTGGTCCGAGCCGGGGATCCGCCCGGTCCAGGCGGTCAGAGGGGTGAGCCGCCGGTCGTGCAGCACGTGGTCGATCCGGATGACGGGGACCGGGTCCCGCCAGGTGAACCCGACGCCGCGACCCCCAGCGGCGAAGGCGTCGCCCAGGGGTTCGGTGAGACGCCGGTGGAACCGGTGGCGGTCGGAGATGTTGAAGTCGCCCACGGCGACGACGGGGTGGGGCGCCGCGCGGATCCGGTCCAGGATCTCGTCGAGCGCGCGCTCCTGCTTCGACGTGTCGAAGTCGGAGGGTCCGGTGCCGGGGGTGTCCGGATGGACGGACAGCAGGGACAGGTCGGCGTCCGGGAGGTGGATGTCCACCTCCTGGTAGGAGAGGTCCGGCCCGACCGCGTGTTCACGGGGGGTGAGGGGGTGCTTGCTGAACACCCCGTGCCCCCACGAGCCGGGTCCGGCGTGGGAGACGCGGTGGGGGTAGAGGTGGCCGATCCGGGCCACCAACCACTCCTCCATCCACGACTGCAGCTCGTGGAACGCGATCACGTCCGGTGCGAGAGCCTCGACCATCTCGGCCACGGCGTCCGGCTGGCGGTTGCGTAGCCAGAGGTTGGCCCCGGCCACCCGTAGGACCTCGGCTCCCGGCGGGGCCTGCGGCGCGGACCGTGGGATGTAGCGGTGCCCGTACTCGGCGGCGAAGGCCGCTGCGACGAGCGCGAGGGGAGCCACCGCTCGTCGGTCGCGCTTCACGGCGGCCGAGGTCGCGAGCAGGGGCAGCGGTAGGTAGAGCGCCCAACCGAACAGGTCGAGCAGCTCGAACGGGGGCCAGTTCTGCAGCCTCGTCCGGCGACCGGCGATCCAGCCGAGGACCCCGACCGAGTAGGCAGCCGCGAGGCGTCCCAACCTCAACGGCCCCTGCGCTGGGAGATAGCGGCCACCGCCGCGGGGAGGGTCTCCTTCGTCGCCTCGTGGCCGTTGGCGCACTTGGCCGTCCAGGCCTCGCGGTCCGAGGCGCGCCACGAGCCACCGGCGGCTGCGTACCGCGTTACCCGGTAGGCCTCGAGCATCGCGCTGCACACGGGGCAGCGGGTGGCTGCGGTGTCGGTGTCGTACGTCGCCTCGGACATGCCGACCAGCCTAACGGCGACCGGGCCAGGTCACCCCTTGAACAGCCAGTCGATCTCCCCGGCGAAACGGGCCGCGACCTCGTCGCGGAGGCGCCGGTGGTCGGCGGCCTGCAGCCGCGGGTCCGTGTCCACGAGGGCGAAGGCGGCTTCCCGCGCCTCCACCACCACCGGGAAGTCCTCGACCAGGCGCGCCACCTTCAGGTCGACCATCCCCGCCTGTCGGGTGCCGAAGATCGTGCCCTCCCCTCGGATCTTCAGGTCCTCCTCGGCGAGCACGAACCCGTCGGTGGACGCCTCGACCACCTCCAGCCGCCGGCGGGAGTCGGGGGTCGTGGCCTCCGACATCAGCAGGCACCATCCCCCCCATGCCCCTCGCCCGACCCGGCCCCGGAGCTGATGCAGCTGGGCGAGACCGAACCGCTCCGCGTTCTCGATCAGCATGACGGTGGCCTCGGGAACGTCCACGCCCACCTCGATGACGGTCGTGGAGATGAGCACGGAGATCTCCCCCCGGCGGAACCGGTCCATGACGCGGTCCTTCTCGGAGGGCCGCATCTGTCCGTGCAGGAGACCGACCTCGAGGTCGGGGAAGACCTCGGTGGCGAGACGCTCTGCCTCCGCGACCGCGGCCCTGGCCTGCAGGGAGTCCGACTCGTCCACCAGAGCGCACACGACGAAGGCTCGGCGTCCCTCCCCGACCTCTCGTCGGATCAGCTCGTAGGCCGCGTCGCGCTCCTGCTCCGTCTGGACGATCTTCGTGCGGATGGGCTGGCGTCCGGACGGGAGCTCGTCGAGGACGGAGACGTCCAGGTCACCGTAGAGGGTGAGGGCGAGCGTCCGGGGGATCGGGGTCGCGGTCATGATCAGGACGTCGGGGTCCTCGCCCTTCGCCCGAAGCTGGATCCGCTGTCCGAGCCCGAACCTGTGCTGCTCGTCGATCACGGCGATGCCAAGCCGGTCGAAACCGACGTCCTCACTGATCAGCGCATGCGTCCCGCAGACCACACCCACGTCACCCGACGCGATCCGCATGACGATGTTGGCGCGCTGCGCCTTCGGGACGGACGAAGTGAGCAGCGCCACCTCTATCCCGAGCGGCTCGAGCATCTCGCGGATCTTGCGGGCGTGCTGCTCGGCCAGCACCTCGGTGGGAGCCATGATCGCCGCCTGCGTCCCCGACCCGACGGCCACGAGGGCCGCGTACACCGCGACGAGCGTCTTCCCGGACCCGACCTCCCCCTGCAGGAGCCGGTGCATCGGCCTGGGACGCGCCATATCGGCGGCGATCTCACGCATCGCCCTCGTCTGGGCGGCGGTCGGACGGAACGGCAGGGTGTCCAGGAACCTCTCGGCCGGGCCCCCGTCGGGGTTCGCGTGCGAGATGCCCCGGACCTCCTGCTCGAGGTGCCGCTTGCGCAGCGCGAGCGCGACCTCGAGCACGAAGAGCTCGTCGAAGACGAGACGTCGTCGGGCGTCGGCGACCTGGTCCGGGTCGTCGGGGAAGTGCATCGACCGGAGGGCGAGACCGCGGGGCAGCAGGTTGTGCGCAGCCCTGATCCGCGCCGGGAGGGGGTCGGGCACCGGACCCAGACGCTCGAACGCGGCCGCGAGCAGCTTCAGCAGCAGCGGCGCGGACACCTGCTCGGAGGCCGGGTACACCGGGACGACGCGTCCCGTCTGGATGGCCTCGCCCTCGGCCGAGAGGAGGTCGTAGGCCGGGTTGGTCATCTGCAGCTTCCCGCCCCGGCGCTCCGCGACCCCCGAGAATGCCGCCTCCGTACCCTCGGTCAGCTGCCGCGCCCGCCAGTCCTGGTTCCACCAGACGCACTCCAGGTAGCCGGTCCCGTCGGACACCGACACGCGGAGCAGGCGTCGGCCGGAGCGGGTTCGGTCCACCGTTGACCGTTTCACGGTCGCGACGACCGTGGCCTGCTGTCCGACCCGGAGGTCGCGTACGGGCAGCGTCGTCCGCCGGTCGATGTACGACCTCGGCAGGTGCTCGAGGAGCTCACCGATCGTCCGCAGACCGAACGCGTGCAGCCTCGCCGCCACCTTCGGCCCGACCCCGGGGAGCACGTCCACAGGATCTTGGAGGCCCAGGCTCCCCTCCGCCTCGCCGCGAGGCTGGGAGCCGGGGAGGATCCCGGCCAACCTGACGCACACGTCCTCCCGATCGGACCGGTTCTTCAGCCGGTAGGAGGTGAGCGCAGCCATCGCCCAGGATCGGGAGTCGCGGGCGGTCGAGGGCTCGGCCTGCAGCTGCCGGAGCACGGAGGCCGAGAAGCCGCCCAGCAGGCCCCGATCCGGACACCCGAGTGCCTGCTCGGCCCACACGCCTTCCCGCATCCCGGAAGCCTATCGGTCGCCCCCGACGCGGGAGCCTGGAGGGCCGCAAGGGGGAGGGATCGGGAGGAGGAGGACGAATCAGGACGGGGAGGGCATCGACGAGACAGGCCCGTGACCCGAGGGGGGGGAACGATGGTGCGACTGAGGGTGAGTGCGATCCTGTTCGCGCTGGGCGTCGTCGTCTCGCTGGGCGGCGTCCCCGCGGGGGCCGAGACCGGCGCGCTGTCCTACGAGCGATGCCTCGAACACGCGACGCTCCTCCCCCGGCCGGCATCGCAGCTCGCGTCCGAGCTCCCAGAGGGGTTCACGCCCCTCACCCTCGACCCCGCCGGGACGACCGGTGCCGTCGTCCTGGCCGCCTGGACATGCGGGTCCGGCGGCACGCAGGTGCGCGAAGCGATCGAGGGGGTGCTCGTCGTCCCACCCGACGCCTACGCGGTCGAAGGCGCCCAGCACTTCCTCGTGCGACAGGGGTTCACCTCGAGTTCGGACTCCGCGGCCAGGTACGCGTCCTGGTGCTTCGGGGAGGTCTTCAAGGCGGCCGATGTCTCCCAGACCGAGACGCTCACCCCTGCTTTGCGGACCGGGCACGTCACGGCGACGGGCCCGCATGGGTCGCTCGACTTCCGGACGACCATACCCGGCACGAGGGACGGCTCGATGATCACGCCGGGCCTGATCAGGCTCTTCACGTCGGAGGGCGGCGCGGTCCGCCTCATGGACATCAACTACACGCAGGCGGCCAACTTCGTTCCGGGGACGGGGATGGCCTCGTCGGGGGGGTCTCCCCTTGGACCCGGGCTGGCCATCCACGTGGAGCCCCGGGACGGCACCGACGACAACTCGTTCGCCATCACCGCACCGCAGAGCTGCGGCTGAAACGGTCGGGGACGTCCTCCCAGCCACGGGGGCGGGGGTGCAGGCCGCCGCGGCTCGTAGACACACCGCGCGGCTGCTGCCAGCATTGCTCCGCCGATGAGCGAGAGCCGACCGATCCGTGACCAGAGAGACGCGGATCACCCGCAGACGCGCTACGCGAAGGCGGGTGACGACGTGTACATCGCGTACCAGGCCGTGGGCGACGGTCCGATCGACATCGTCTTCATGCCCAACTGGTTCAGCAACATCGAGGTCGTCTGGCAGTTCCCCCAGATAGGACGGTGGCTGCGAGCGATCTCGTCGTTCTCCCGGCTGATACTGCTCGACCAGCGGGGCAGCGGCCTGTCCGACCCCGTCGCCCTCACGAGCTTGATCCCACTGGAGGAGCGGGCGCGCGACCTGATCGCCGTTCTCGACTCGGTCGGGGTCGAGCGGGCGGTGATCCTCTCCGCCACGCTGACCGCGCCTCTGGCCTGTTTCTTCGCCGCCACCCACAGCGACCGGACGAGAGCGATCGTCCTGCTGGATGCCTTCGTCTCGCCTGAGTCCCCAGAGGAGGCCGCCGAGACCGACGCCTTCATCGAGAGCATCCCGGAGACGTGGGGAGCGCCCTGGACCGGGACCAGGGACTTCGAAAGCATGGACGATCGCGCGAACGCCTTCTTCGCGTACTACCGCCGGATGTCGATGGGTCCCGGCGCCGCCCAGGCGCTGTTCAGAGCGCTGCAGCACATGGACGTGCGCGATCTGCTCCCGGCCATCCGGGTGCCGACCCTGGTCCTGCACCACGGCGACATGAAGGGTCACACGGGCGAGGCGCACGCGGCGGCGGACGCACGCCTGCTGCAGGAGGCCATCCCTGATGCGCGCCGGGTCGAGCTGCGGACCCCTGGGTTCAGCTGGGGGCTGGGGGATGCCGATGAGATGGCGGAGGAGCTCCAGGAGTTCCTGACCGGTACGCGCGGACGAACGGCCTCCTCTCGTCGGCTCGCCACCGTGCTGTTCACCGACGTGGTGGCGTCCACCGCGAGGCTCGCCGCCATCGGGGACCGCGCGTGGACCGATGTCCTCGCCGACCACGAGCACGTGGTCCGGGAGCGGGTCTCCCGGTCCGAGGGCTCCCTCGTCGAGGTGAAGGGTGAGGAGTCACTGTCCGTCTTCGATGGACCGGGGCGCGCGATCCGGTGCGCAGCGGCTCTCCGGGACGACCTGTCCGGCATGGGCCTCGAGGTGAGGGCCGGGCTGCACACGGGCGAGGTCGAGTTCGACGGCGACCGGGTGGCCGGGATGGCCGTGCACATCGGCGCCCGGGTGGCCGCCCTGGCCGGGGCGGGCGAGGTCCTCGTGTCGAGCACGGTGAAGGACCTCGTCCTCGGCTCGGAGATCGAGTTCGAGGAGCGCGGGGAGCACGAGTTGAAGGGCGTCCCAGGCGCCTGGCGCGTATTCCGCGTCAGATGAAGACGGCTGTCTAGCGCGGACGCGACCCGTAATCGCCGAAGGGGTCGTCCCGCTCCCGGACCGCCTCCCGGAAGCCGATCTCCTGGGCCCGCTCGACGAACCCCAGGCCCTCCCGCGTGTGCCGGGCGATGCCGTCGAACAGGGTTCCCAGCGTGCGGGACGATGCGAACCCCATGTTCTCCACCGTCTGGTTGCACAAGAGCTTCAGCATCACGAGCTGAGAGACGGGCAGGCGGGCCATGCGCTCGGCCAGGCCGACCGCGCGGTCCAGCAACTCCCCGTCGGGGACCGCCTCGAGGATCAGGCCGATCTCGGCGGCCAGGGGAGCCGGGATCTCGTCTCCCGTGAGCAGGTAGCGCTTCGCCCGCTCGAGGCCCATCCGGTACACCCACATCGCCGTCGTCGGCGTCCCCCACACGCGGGCCGGGGGGTACCCGAAGACCGCGCCCTCCCCCGCCACGATGAGGTCGCAGCACAGGACCATGTCGGTGCCCCCGGCGATGCACCAGCCCTGCACGGCAGCGATCGTCGGCTTACGCGCGTACCAGAGCTTCATGTACGTCTGGACGAAGCTCCCGATCCCCTCCATGTCGCGGACCGAGTCCCACCCCTGCTCGTGGGACTGCGCCTCGGTCGACCAGTCCAGTCCGTAGCCGGCGCAGAAGGCGGGACCCTCGGCCCGGAGGAGGATGACGTGGACGGACGGGTCGCGGTCCGCCTCGTCGACGGCCGACGCGAGCTCGTCACGCAGGGCCGGGGTGATCGTGTTGTACTCGGCGGCCCGCGTCAGCACCACGTGCCTCACGCCGGACCGCGTCTCCGTCCTCAGCGTCTCCACGACGGCTCCCTATCGCTCGGGAGCAGAGCCTAGCCCAGGCCCCCGGACGTAGGAGAGCCGGGCCCTGGGGAGGCCCGGCTCCTACGCTGCTGAGGGGGTGCGCTCGACCAGTGAAACGCGCGGGAGCCTCATGGCCGTCGCACCTGTCAGGCGAGCGACTCCTCCCAGGCCCGCGAGAGCGCGGCCCAGCGGCCGGGTTCGAGGGCCAGGTCCTGAGGGGTCCCGTCCTCGACGATGCGCCCGTCCTCGACCACCAGCACCCGGTCCGCGACCTCCACGGTGGCCAGACGGTGGGCGATGATGAACGCGGTCCGGTCGCGCAGCACCACCTCGAGCGCGCGCTGGATCAGCCGCTCCGATGGCATGTCGATCGACGAGGTCGCCTCGTCGAAGATGATCACCTGCGGATCGGCGAGGAAGGCGCGGGCGAGCGCGACGAGCTGCTTCTGTCCGGCCGAGAGCCTCCCGCCCCTCTTGCGGACGTCCGTGTCGTACCCCTCCGGCATCAGATCGATGAACGTGTCGGCCCCCACGACCCGGGCGGCCTCCACGACCTGCTCTCGCGTGGCGTCCGGACGTCCGAACGCGATGTTCTCGGCCACGGTCCCGCCGAACAGGAACCCCTCCTGGGTGACGAGGACGACCGCCCGGCGCAGCTCGGCGATCGGGACGTCGCGCAGCGAGACCCCGTCGAGCGTCACCCGGCCCTGCTGGGGGTCGTAGAAGCGCGCGACCAGCTTCGCGATCGTGGACTTCCCGGCTCCCGTGGGCCCCACGAGCGCGACGGTCTGTCCGGCCGGGACCTCGATGGTGAGGTCGCGGAGGACGTCCACCTCGCGGTACCTGAACGTCACCCCCTCGAAGCCGACGCGGCCGGTCCAGGTCCGCGATACGGCGCGATCCGGCGCGGGATCGGGGACGTCCGGCTCCTCGTCGAGCACGCCGGACAGCTTCTCGAGCGCGGCCGCTGCGGCCTGGAAGATGTTGTAGACCTGCGAGAGCTCCTGGACGGGCTGGAAGAACTGGCGCACGTACAGAAGGAAAGCGACCAGGACGCCCACCTCCATCGCGCCTCCCAGGACGCGCCGTCCCCCGAAGAACAGGACGGCCGCGGTGGCGATGTCGCCGAGCAGCGATATCCCCGGCCCGAAGACCGAGGACGCTCGGACCGACTCCATCGAGGCGTCGCGGTATCGCCCGTTGACGTCGTCGAAGATCTCCTGGTTGCGCGGCTCCCGCCGGTAGGCGTGCACGGCGCGGATCCCGCCCAGCGACTCCACGAAGTGGATGATGACGAGGGCGATCGCCTCGCGGACCCGGCCGTAGATCCTCTCCGAGGTGTGCCGGAACCACCAGGTGAGCCCGACGACGAACGGGAAGACCGAGAGCGTGACGAGGGCGAGCGGCGGGTCGAGCGTGAAGAGCGCCACCCCGATCCCCACGAGCGAAAGGACCGCCGTCGGCATCGTCACGAGGCCGGTGTTGAGCAGCTCCGCCAGCGCGTCGACGTCGGAGGTGAGCCGGGACATGATCCGCCCCGTCGTGTACCGCTCGTGGAACCCGATGGAGAGCCTCTGGAAGTGGTCGAAGACGCGCCGGCGCAGATCGAACAGGATCAGCTCGCCGTTCCGCCCGGTGACGCGCAGGTACCCCCGCAGCGTGAGAGCCTCGAACGTCTGGATGACGGCGTAGACCACGACGACGGTCACGAGCACGCGCAGGGAGCGGGCCCGGAGCCCGTCGTCGATCGCGATCTTCACCAGGTACGGGCCCGACAGCAGCGCGGCGGCGTTCGTCACCACGAGCACGGCTCCCAGGACGATCTGCTTCAGGTGAGGTCGCAGCAGGGAGCCGAGCAGGGCACGGCTGCGCCGGCGCAGCAGACCGGACAGCCTCCCGGTGCGCTCCTCCTCGGAGACGGTCTCGGACGCCACCCCCCTCCAGCTCTGGACATCGGCGCTCATGCGTGCACCCCGCTCACATCTGCCGCCAGCACCTCTCTGTACAAGGGGACGTCGCGCAGCAGGTCGTGGTGCGTACCGGTCGCCACGATCCGTCCCTCGTGGAGGAGCGCCACTCGGTCGGCCAACAGCAGCGTCGACGGACGGTGCGCCACCAGGACGGCGGTCCGGCCCTGCAGGATCGAGCGCAGCGACGCCTCTATGGCCGCTTCCGTGTGCACGTCCACCGACGACATCGGGTTGTCCAGGACGAGCAGACGCGGACGCCCCACCACCGCCCTCGCCAGCGCGAGCCGCTGGCGCTGCCCGCCGGACAGCGAGTACCCCTGCTCACCGACGCGGGTGTCCAGACCCCAGGGCAGGTCGCGCACGAAGGCGGCAGCCTGGGCGAGCTCGAGCGCCTCCCACACCGTGGCGTCGTCGGCCTCCGGGTTCCCCATGAGCAGGTTCTCGCGCACGGACAGGGAGAACAGGATCGGATCCTCGAACGCCACCCCGACGTGTCCTCGCAGCGGGCGCACGGACAACTCCCGGAGGTCGATGCCGTCCAGCGTCACCCGGCCCGCCGTGGGGTCGTAGAAGCGCGCGATCAGCGAGGTGAGCGTCGACTTCCCGGACCCGGTCATCCCGACGACGGCCAGCGTCTCCCCCGGTGTGACCTCGAGCTCGAGCCGGGACAGCACCTCCCGCGAGGTGCCCGGGTAGGTGAACGACACGTCCTCGAAGCGCAGCCGTCCCTCCGTCGAGGTCAGCTCGACCGCCCCGGGGGCGTCCGCGATCTCGGGTTCGGTGTCCAGGATCTCCCAGATGCGCTCGGCGGCGGCGTGGGCCTCCTGCCCGCCCGCGATGATCCAGCCGATGTCGCGCACCGGCCACACGAGCATCCCCTGGTAGGTGATGAAGGCGACGAGGGCGCCCAGGCTCATCCCGCCGTCCATGACGCGCAGCCCGCCGACGAGCAGGATGACGACCACGTTGAGGCCGAGCAGCGCGTTGTCGAGCGACCAGAACCCCGCCCGCGAGTAGACCTGCTCGAGGTTGATGTCGACGAGCGTTCGCGCGTGCCGCTCGTACAGGGCCGACCGCTGGGCCTCCCGGCCGTACGACTTGATGACCCGCACGCCTCCCGCCGACTCCTCGACCACGTTGGTCAGGTCGCCGAGCTGATCCTGCGAGCGGCGCGAGACCTCACGGTACCGGCGGGCGAAACGGTGGCTGATGAAGATGACGGGCGTGCAGAAGCCCAGCGTGGCCAGGGCCAGCCACGCGTCGAGACGGAAGAGCCAGAACATCACCCACAGGAAGGTCTGGCCGAGGATGAACAACCAGAGGAGCCCGAAGCCGAGGAACCGCCGGATCCGGCCGATGTCGCTCACCGCGCGGGAGACGAGCTGTCCGGACTGCCACCCGTCGTGGAAGCCCACGTGCAGGCTCTGCAGGTGCGCGTACAGCCCGCTGCGCAGATCCCGCTCGACCCCGAGCGAGACGGTCCCGGTCGCGTTGCGGCGTAGGAACCCGCAAGCGGTGGCGATCGCGCCGAGAGCGAGGGCCGCTGCGGCGTAGCGTCCGACCAGATCCGCCCGCCCGGCCTCCACCACGTCGTTGACGAAGCGCTCGAACACCTTGGGTAGGAGGACCTGCGCGACGATCATCACCGACGAGACGGCGGCCGCGAAGAGCAGGTGACCGCGGTAGGGCCGGATGACGGGAGCGAGCCTGCGCAGGGGTCCGGCCGGGCGCGGCTCGCGCCCGGCGCGCGTTCGGTCCTCGACCAGCTCTCCGTCCATGGCCCCCTCCAGGCGCGCGGGCTCCCGCGGACGGGAGCCGAGACGAGCCGCCTATCCTACAGGGGCTGCCGGACCTGTCAAACGGCCCGGCGGAGCTGCTCGAACATCCAGTACATGAAGGCGACGTAGGTCAGCGCCCCCAGGAGGATGCCCGCCGCGACCGCCCGCAGCGACGGACGCCACACCCAAACGAAGAGGGCGAGACCGGCGGCCGCGGCGAGACCGAACTCCGGACGGGTGATCGCGTCCAGCACCCACGCGGCCACGAGCACGAGGGCGGTGAGCGAGTAGGCGACGCCGAACAGACCGACGCGTCGGACCCACGGCCACGCGCCGCTACTCGACGCCGATGAGGTAGGGGTAGTGCGGCTGCCCGCCACGGTGTACCTCCACCTCCCCCCCGAACGCATCGGCGACCCGCTTGCCGAGCTCGTGCGCCGACCACTCGTCGATGCCCTCCCCGTACACGAGCGTCACCAGTGAGCCGTCGCCCTGGACCATCTCCTCGAGCACCTGCATGACGGTCTGGGCCGGGTCGTCGCCGATCGTGACCACCTGTCCGTCGCGCATGCCCAGGCACTGGCCGCGCTCGACGTGTCCGACCGGGGTGTCCGCGGACCGGACCGCGTAAGCCACCTCCCCGTGGCGGGTCCGCTCGGTCTCGGCCGACATCGCTTCGACGACGGCGTCGAGATCTCCCTCCTGGTCGAACGAGAGCAGAGCCGTGAACGCCTGGAGCGGCGACTCGGTGGGGATCACCTCGACCCGCTTCGCGATCCCCTCCTCGACCGCGACCTGCGCGGCCGTGCGCGCGCTCGCGATCACGTTCTTGTTGTTGGGCAGCACGATGACCTGTTCGGCCCGGGCCGCGCGCACCGCGCGGATGATCTCCTCCGCCGAGGGGTTGAACGTCTGTCCGCCGGGGACGAGACCTCTCACACCTAGCGACCTGAAGACGGCCAGGATGCCATCGCCCGCCGCGACGGCCACCACCCCCAACGGGGTCAGGGGGCCCTCCTCCTCCGGCTCTCCCTCGCCCCGCATCCGGGCGAGCACGGCCTCCGTGTGCACCTCGGCCACCTGATCCTGCATGTAGGTGACCTCGATCTGGCGGGGCCGGCCGACCTCGAGCGCCTCCTCGATCACCGCGCCGACGTCGTCGGTGTGGACGTGAACGTTGAACACGCCGGACCCCCCGACGACCAGGACGCAGTCGCCCAGACGGTCGAGCGTCCGCCGGTAGGACTCCACTCCCGTGTCGTCGTCGGCGTACAGCAGCATCTGGACCTCGAACGGGTACTCCAGCGAACCGCCGTCGGCGGCCGCGGCTCCTGCCTCCGATCTCGGCAGGTCGACCCGTGGCTCGGGGAGCGGCGTCCCGTCGAGCGTGTTGAGGAGCGACTCGAGCAGGAGGACGAGCCCCCGCCCTCCCGCGTCGACCACCCCGGCCTGGGCCAGCACGGGCAGGAGCTCCGGGGTGCGGGCGAGCGCTTCTCGGGCGCGTTCGAGGGAGTGCCTCACCACCTCGACGGCGTCCGAGCCCGACACGGACCCCGCCGCGTCGGCCGCCTCGCGCGCCACCGTGAGGATCGTCCCCTCCTGGGGTCGGAGCACCGCGCCGTAGGCCCGGTCGGCCGCGGCGCGCAAGCCTTCGGCGATCGACCTACCGCTCATCTCATCCGCTTCGGCTATCCGCTCGCACAGGCCCCGCAGCACCTGGGACAGGATCACCCCGGAGTTCCCGCGCGCCCCCATCAACGATCCGCGCACTATCGCGGCCGGGACGTCGTCCGCCCCCTCGAGCTCCCTGCGGACCGCCTCGACCGTGAGCCTCATGTTCGTGCCCGTGTCGCCGTCGGGGACGGGGAACACGTTCAGCGCGTTGATCTCCTCCTGGAACGCGGTGAGCGCGTCGGCGTACACCTCGACGAGGCGGCGCAGCTCGGAGACGGGCAGGGTCGTGTCCGCACCCATGGGGAAGCCATGCTACCGTTGTTCGTCATGGCAGCGAAGTGCGACATCTGCGGCAAGGGCCCGTCGACCGGGTTCAACGTGAGCCACTCCAACCGCCACACGAAGCGTCGGTGGAAGCCGAACCTGCACTCGATGCGCGCGAGCATCAAGGGCAGCGTGCAGCGGGTGAAGGTGTGCTCGTCCTGCCTGTCCGCGGGCAAGGTAACCAAGGTCGTCTGAGCGCCTCCGGCGTCCCCACCATCCCGCTCCACCGGCGGGTCGCGCGCGCGTCCCTCGACCTTCCCCCTCGCCGAACCCCTGGCTATACTCACCGCGAGGGTTTTGCACCGGGCACCTGTACCCCATTGCAGTTCCCTCCCCGCCCCCCTGGGGCGGAGCACGTGTAGGCAGAGAGGAGGGGCGCGGGATGCCCGAAGGAACCGTGAAGTGGTTCAAGAACGAGAAGGGCTACGGCTTCATCACGGGTGAGGACGGCCAGGACGTGTTCGTCCACTACTCCGCGATCCAGTCGGAGGGTTACAAGTCGCTGCACGAGGGCCAGAAGGTGTCCTACGACGTCGTGCAGGGGCAGAAGGGGCCGCAGGCCTCCAACGTCGTCCCCCAGTAGCTCTAGCTGACCCACGACGCGGGCTCGCCCTCGGGCGGGCCCGCTTCACGTTCCGAGGTCGAACGCGGGGTTGACGGGTCCGATGCCGGACCCGATCTCCAGGTGAGCCTCGATCGCCCGGGTCACGAAGGCCTTCGCGGCGGCAGCGGCGTCCGGCACCGCCAGACCCTTCGCGAGGCCGGCGGCGAGCGCGGCGGAGAGCACGCACCCCGTCCCGTGCGTGTGCTTCGTAGGGAGCCGGGGGGCATCCAGCAGCGTCACCGTGCGCCCGTCGGTGAGCACGTCGGTCGCCGCCTCCGAACCCAGGTGTCCGCCCTTCAGAAGCACCCAGCGCGGTCCCAGCGCGACGAGCTCGCGAGCCGCGTCCACGTCCGGCTCCCGGTCGTCGACCGCCCGACCCAGCAGCCCCTCCGCCTCGGGCACGTTAGGGGTCAGGACGGTGGCGAGCGGCAGGATCTCTTCGCGCAGGGCGTCGACGGCCGACGACCTCAGCAGCGGATCCCCGTGCTTGGACACGAAGACGGGGTCGCAGACGAGGTTCGGGACGGCGTGCTCGCGGAAGGCCTCGGCCACGACCCTCACGATCTCCTCTGACGAGAGCATCCCGGTCTTGGCGGCGTCGCACCCGATATCGGTCACGATCGCCCGGATCTGCTCGGCCACGAACCCCGGCTCCACGTCGAGGACCCCGCTCACCCCGATCGTGTTCTGTGCGGTCAGGGCGGTGATCGCCGAGGTCCCGTGGACGCCCAGGGCAGTGAATGTCTTCAGGTCGGCCTGTATGCCGGCGCCCCCGCCGGAGTCCGACCCGGCGACGGTCATCGCGCGCGGCGTCATGCGTCCAGCCTATCGGCGGGGAGCGAAGTGGTCCCACCCTCCGGACGGGAGCGGCTCACGCTCCTCGCGCACCAGCCAGAGCCCCTCGTCCACCACGCGCCCGATGGGGTGCAGCCCGGACGGGAGCGGGCGGTCCGGACGCGCCGCCACCAGGAGCTCGAAGTCCTCACCGCCCCCCAACGCGAGCTCGAGCGGGTCCCACCCCCGGGTCGCGGCCGTTCGCGCGGCCGCCTCGGACACGGGCACCCGGGCGGCTTCCACCTCTAGCCCGACCCTCGATGCCTCGGCGAGCCGGCGCAGATCGGAGAGCAGGCCGTCGGACAGGTCCATCGCCGCGGTCACGCACCCGGACGCCCGGAGCGCGCGTCCGGCGTCCACCCGGGCCCTCGGACGTCTGTGAGCCGCCACGCACTCGTCCTCCTCGGGCGACCCGGCGCCGTCCGCCTGCAGGACCCGCACCCCGGCTCCCGCGGCTCCCAGCGGGCCGGTGACCGCGAGGACGTCACCCACGCGCGCCGCCGACCGCACGAGCGGCTCTCCCTCGACCGTTCCGAGGGCGGTGACGGCCAGCGTCAGGACCGCCGCCGCGACCGTGTCCCCTCCCACGATGCGGCACCCGTACGCATCGCATGCTTCCCGCAGACCCTCGTAGAGCTCGTCGACCACCCCGGGGGGCGTCTCGGTCGGGAGGCCGAGACCCACGAGCAGCCAACGCGGCTCGGCCCCCATGGCGGCGATGTCCGAGACGTTGACGACGGCCGCCTTCCAACCGATATCGGCGGGGGACGACCAGTCCGGTCTGAAGTGGACGCCCTCGACGAGGACGTCCACGGTCGCCACGACCGACTCGCCCGCCGCCACCGCCAGGACCGCGGCGTCGTCCCCGAGGGCCTCGAACCCCGGCCGCGCGCGCAGGCGCCTGAGGAAGTCGAACTCAGCCTCCACCCGGCCACGCTAACCGGCCCGACCGCCCTGTCGTCGGGCCGCGCGTGACCGATACTGAGGTCATGCATGTGGTGATCGTGGGAGCGGGCGAGGTCGGGATGTACGTGGCCGACCGGTTGAGCCGGGAGGGGCACGACGTCGCCCTCATCGACCTCGACCGCGACCGGATAGCCGAGGCCGACGAGGTGCTCGACGCTCTCACCGTCCAGGGGTCGGGCTCGAGCCCCGTGACGCTGGCGGCCGCCGGGATAGACCGGGCCTCGCTGCTGGTCGCGGTTAGCGACGACGACGAGACCAACCTCGTGGCCTCGATGATCGCGAAGCAGCTCAGCTCGGCTACGACGATCGTCCGCCTCGAGAGCGACGACCTGCGCGGGACCGACGCCAGCCGTCTGCGGAAGGCCATGGGGGTCGACCGCGTCATCGACCCCGACCAGGAGACCGCCGAGGAGATCTTCGAGCTGTTGCAGTTCCCCGGTGCGAGCGAGATCTTCCGGATGGTCGGTGGCGAGGTGATGGTCCTCGGCGCCCGGCTCCCGCCCGACGCGCCGGCGGTCGGCCGGACGCTGCACGACCTCGCCCGTGAGCACGAGCCCCATTGGGACTTCCTGATCGGTGTAGTGACGCGCCGCGGACAGACGATCATCGCCCGCGAGGACGTGCGGCTCGAGGCGGACGACCACCTCCGCGTCGTGTGCAACCAGCGCGGCCGCCGTCAGCTCCTGCGACTGCTGGGGCTGGCCCGGGACCTGCCCAGGCACGTCATGCTGCTCGGTGGGGGCCACACCGGGCGCATCCTCGCCGAGCGGCTGGAGCGGCGCGGTGTCGCGCCGGTGATCATCGAGCGCAAGCCGGCCCGAGCGGAGGAGCTCGCGAGGCGCCTCGAGCGGACGCTGGTGCTGCAGGGCGAGATCACCGACTCGGACCTGCTCACCGACGAGGGCGTCTCCAAGGCGGACGTCGTCGTCGCCCTCACGGGTGAGGACGACGCCAACATCCTGGCCTGCCTGTTCGCGAAGGCGGCGGGGGCGAAGGAGACGATCGCGGTCGCCCACCGCCTGTCCCTGCTTCCTTTGCTGCGGTCGATAGGCATCGACGCCGCCCTCTCTCCGCGCACCGCGATCGCGAACGCCGTGCTGCGGTACGTGCGCGGCGGCGAGGTCTCGTCGGTGATGACCTTCCTCGAGGGTGAGGCCGAGGTGCTCGAGGTCGACGTACGGGAGGGCAGCATGGCGGACGGCGCGCTCGTGGCCGAGCTCCCCCTCCCGAAGGACGTCCTCATCGGGATGGTGATACGCGGCGGCAACGCCGAGATCGCCCGGGGACGGACCCGGCTGCACGACCAGGACCGGGTGATCGTCTTCGCCCTCCCGAAGGCCGTTCCCCAGGTCCACCGCATCTTCGGCGCGTCGTGAGACTGCTCTCGAGGCGTCCTTCGGGGGGCTTCGCGCCCGACGCGCGCTTCGAGAAGCGGGAGCGAGCCGTCGCCCACGTGTCGGGACTCGTCCTCGGGGTCGTTGGCGTGGGGATCGTGGTGAGCGCCGTCGTGGACGCGGTGACCGGTGGACCGCACGCAGTGCGGCTGGGCTTGACCGGGCTCGGCCTGGCGCTCCCTGGGTTCGCGGTCTGGAGGTTCACCCGGCCGCCCGCCCGTCTCCCCATCGCCTCCATCTACGCGGCGGTGCTGACCGCTTGGGTGGTCCTCTCGATCGCGGGCGCCATCCCTTACATCGTGACGGGCACCCTCAGCGCGTGGCACGACGCGCTGTTCGAGTCGATAGCCGGGTTCACGACCACGGGGGCCACCACCCTCTCCGGCCTCGATGAGCTGCCGTCGGGGATCTTGTTCTGGAGGTCGATGACGCAGTGGTTCGGGGGGATGGGGGTCATCGTCCTCGCCGTTGCCGTCCTGCCGTTCCTCGGGGTCGGTGGGCTCTCGCTCATGGAGGCAGAGGCTCCGGGTCCATCCTCGGAACGGCTCGTGCCTCGGGTCCGGGAGACCGCGCGGCGGCTCTGGCTGCTCTACCTCGGGCTCACGTTCGTCATGATCGCCGCGTACCTCGCGGCGGGGATGTCCCCCCTCGACGCGGTCAATCACTCCTTCACCACCGTGTCCACAGGGGGGTTCTCCACCCACGACGCCTCCCTGGCCCACTTCGGGTCGGCGGCCGTCGAATGGGTCGCGATCGTCGGCATGTTCCTGGCCGCCGGGAGCTTCGCGTTGTACTGGCGGATGCTGCGCGGGCGCCCTGCCGCGTTCCTGAGGTCGATGGAGGCCGCGGCCTACGTGGCCATCGTCCTCACCTTCATCGCGATCGCCGTCGGTTGGCGGGCAGTCACCGAAGGGTGGGCGCACGATCTGGTGCGCGGCTCGATCTTCTCCGTCCTCACCGTCATCTCCACTACCGGGTACGGGACCGACGACTTCGCGATCTGGGCTCCCCCGTTGCAGCTCATGCTGCTGTTCGGGATGGGGCTGGGGGGGATGACGGGGTCGACCGCGGGCGGGTTCAAGGTGTACCGACTGCTGGCCATCCTCGCGTACGCCCGCCGGCAGATCGTTCACCAGCTCCACCCGCGCAGCGTGAACGTCGTGCGGATGGGGAACGAGGTGGTGCGCGAGGACGTCGTCGCGCGGACGATCGGGTTCTTCGGGCTGTTCATGGCGGCCGGCGCCGCGGCCACCTTCGTGGTCGCCGCCACCGGGGAGGACATGGTCACCTCGATCTCCGCAGCCGCCTCGTCGATCGGCAACGTGGGCCCGGGGTTGGGCGCGGTCGGACCGACGCAGACCTTCGCCGTCCTCGACCCGGTGGCGCGGGTGACGCTCGCGTTGCTGATGCTGATCGGCCGGCTCGAGATATTCCCGGTCCTGTTAGGCGTCGTACCGGTCTACCGGGTGATCGACGACCGGGTCCGAAGGCTCAGGATGGGCCGGATCCGCTGATCAGGCGGGTCCGGCGCTCCGGACCTCCTCCGCCACGCCGTCCGCGTACCGCTCGAAGTTCTCCTTGAACATCCCGGCCAGCTTCGAAGCCTGCTCGTCGTAGGCCGCTCGATCCGCCCATGCCTCGCGCGGGACGAGCACCTCCGACGGGACATGCGGACACGTCATCGGGACCTCGAGGCCGAAGACCGGGTCGGTGGTGGTCTGCACCTCGTCGAGCTTGCCCTCCAGCGCTGCGCGCAGCAGCGCGCGTGTGTGTGGGAGCGACATGCGGTGACCCACCCCGTACGGACCCCCCGTCCAGCCCGTGTTGACGAGCCAGACGCGGGAGCCGTGCTTCGTCAGCTTCTCCCCCAGCATCTTCGAGTAGACGTGGGGAGGGAGCGGGAGGAAGGGAGCCCCGAAGCAGACGGAGAACGTGGCCTCGGGCTCAGTCACTCCCCTCTCCGTGCCCGCGACCTTCGCCGTGTATCCGGACAGGAACCAGTAGCGCGCCTGCTCGACGGTGAGCCTCGAGATGGGCGGCAGCACGCCGAACGCGTCGGCGGTCAGGAAGACCACGTCGGCAGGGTGCGCCCCGACCCCCTCGAGGGTGACGTTGGGTATGAAAGCGATCGGGTACGACCCGCGCGTGTTCTCGGTGATCGAGGCGTCGTCGAGGTCGATCGACCGGGTGACCGGGTCGACGACCACGTTCTCGAGGATGGTGCCGAACCTGCGCGTGGTGGCATAGATCTCCGGCTCCCCGCTCTCGGAGAGCCGGATCACCTTCGCGTAGCACCCGCCCTCGAAGTTGAACACCCCATGGTCGGACCACCCGTGCTCGTCGTCTCCGATCAGCGTGCGCGTGGGATCGGAGGAGAGGGTCGTCTTGCCCGTCCCGGACAGCCCGAAGAACACAGCCGTCGTGCCGTCCGGTGCCATGTTGGCCGAGCAGTGCATCGGGAACACGTCCTGCAGCGGGAGGAGGTAGTTCATCACCGTGAACATCGACTTCTTGATCTCGCCCGCGTACGACGTGCCGCCGATGATCACCTCGCGCCGTCCGAGGTTCAGGATGACGAAGACCTCGGAGTTGGTGCCGTCCACGGCCGGGTCGGCCTTGGCCGAGGGGGCGTGCAGGACCGTGAAGCTCGGGCTGTGGTCCTCCAGCTCGGAGGCGGGAGGCGGGATGAACATGTTGCGCGCGAACAGCGTCGCCCAGGCGAACTCGGAGACGACGCGCAGGGGTACCCGGTACCGGGGGTCGGCGCCCACGTGGCAGTCGAGCACGAACCGCTCCGCGGAGTTCAGTCGGTCGACCACCTTCTGACGCAGCCGCTCGTAGGAGGCCTCGTCGATCTCCTGGTTGACCTTCCCCCACCAGACCCGCTCCTCGCTCGAGGGCTCCCGGACGACGAACTTGTCCCCGGGGGAGCGCCCCGTGTAGGGGGCGGTGACCGCGCAGAACGCGCCCTCCGAGGTGAGCACGCCCTCTCCGCGCGCGACCGCCCTCTCGATGAGCGCGGCCGGCGGCAGGTTCCAATGCGTCGGAGGGCCGTCGGCGAGCCCCTGCAGCTCCAACCCGTACCGGCTGCGCAGGGCCCGGGATGCGTTCAACGGAGAACCTCCTATCGGTCGGGTCCGCACGCGCCCCCGGGTGCGAACGCGATAAGGGTATCCAACGGTCGAGGGGGCGACCAGTCGGCCGGTTTGACCGCAGGAGGCCGCCGCCCGCAGGCTGTTCGCGATGCGATCGCTGATCCTGGCCCTCGTCACTACGGGCTTGTCCCTGCTGGCTCAAACGCCCGCCGCTGCACAGACGCAGCCCGCGCCCCCGGCTCGCGCGGCGTGGGTCACGTTCGTCTCGCTGGTGGCCGTCCTCGTGCTCGTCATCTTCTTCACGGCGGTGACCGGACGCGGCGTCGGGCCCCGCCCACGTCTGGGACAGGCCCCCGACGACCATCACGACCACGACGCCCACCGATCGGGCGAGACCGCCGTCGACCAGATGCCCGCGGCCACGGACACCGAGGCCCCTTCGGCGGCGGAGGAGGCCGTGGAGGCCCCGTCGAAGACGGAGGCGACCGAGGATCCGCGTACGGACTAGCCGCGGGTCAGCAGGCTCCTAGCTTCATCCTCCTCGACCTGCCGGAAGTCCTCGTACCACTGCCCTACCGCGTAGTAGGGCTCGGGCGTGTACGGACAGGCCACCTCGTCGAAGACCGTCTGCATCCGTTCGACGCCCGCGCGCGGCGCGACGGGGACGGCTAGGAGGAGGCGCCCGCCCGTCCCCGGTCTCAGCAGGCGCGCGGCCGCCTCCGCGGTCCGGCCCGTCGCGATCCCGTCGTCGACTACCACGACGTCCCCGTCCCATCGCGGGGTCGGGGGCCCGTCGCCCCGGAGGGCGGCCTGCCGGCGGAGCGCCTCCGCGCGCTGGTCCGCGATCTCCCGCTCGAGGTAGTCCCGACCGATATGAAGCCTGGCCACCAGGTCCGCATCGACCACCGGCTCCCCCACCGTCCCGACGGCGCCGATCGCGAGCTCGGGGTTGGACGGCGCGCCGACCTTCCGGACGACGATGACGTCGAGGGGGGCGTCCAGGTGGTCGGCGAGGATGCGGGCCACCGGTATCCCCCCGCGCGGGACCGCGAGGACGAGTGGGTCGCGCGGTCCGAGCGCTATCAACGGAGCGATCAAGGCGGTCCCGGCCTGCGCACGGTCCCGGAAGGGGAGCTCACCCTCCATCGGTCGACCCTACCGCGGTTGCGGCGCGTCTCCCGCTACGGCTAGCCTCCACTGCACCGGGAGACGACGAAAGGAGCTGGGCCGTGGCGGTGGAAGCCTACATCCTGATCCAGACCGAGGTGGGCAAGGCGGCCTCGGTGGCCGAGGCGGCGTCCAGGCTCGCCGGGGTGACGTCGGCCGAGGATGTCACCGGGCCGTACGACGTGATCGTGCGCGCTCAGGCGGAGACCGTCGACGACCTCGGCAAGCTCGTCGTCTCGGAGATCCAGAAGGTCGAGGGCATCACCCGCACCCTGACCTGTCCGATCGTCCACCTGTAGGCCCTCAGACGCCGACCTCGTCGTCGTGCGCGGCCGCTCGGGCGGCCTCCAGCTCCTGCTTGCGCAGGTGCCGCTCGAGGGCGTGGTCGAGCAGGAGGGCGACGACCTCGGTGAAGGGCCGCCCGGTCGCCTCCCACAGCATCGGGAACATGCTCGACGGGGTTATCCCCGGGAGCGTGTTGATCTCGTTCAGCAGGAGCCGCTCGGAGGCGGGGTCCCAGAAGAAGTCGACCCGCGCCATCCCGGCGCAGTCGATCGTCCGGAAGGCGCGCGCTGCGAGGTCGGCGATGCGGTCCGCCACAGGAGAGGGGATATCGGCCGGGATGCTGATCTGCGTCCAAGTGCCGCGGTACTTGGCTCGGTAGTCGTAGAACTCCCCGTCCGGCACGACCTCGCCCACCACCGACGCCATCAGCTCGCTCCCCGACTCGATCAGTCCGATCTCTAGCTCGCGGGGTCCACCCGCCGCCTCGACGATCACGAGCGCGTCGTGGGTGAGCGCGCGTGCGACGGCGTCGTCGAGCTCGCCGGGTTGTGCCACCTTCGATATCCCGACGCTCGACCCCAAGCGCGAGGGTTTCACGAAGACCGGGAGCCCGAGCGCGGCGATCTGCCCGCGTACGCCATCCCGGTCCCTGCGCCACTGCGTGTCGCGGAACGCCACGTGGTCGACGACGGGGAGCCCGGCGGCGCGGAACATCACCTTCTGGGTCACCTTGTCCATACCGGCGGCCGAGCCCTGGACGCCCGCCCCCACGTAGGGGACGTCGGCCAGCTCGAACAGACCCTGCACGCACCCGTCCTCCCCGTACGGACCGTGCATCACCGGCCAGGCCACGTCGACCCCGTGGTCCCGGGTCGGGTCCGGCACGAGATCGAAAGGCTCCCCTCCCGGCGGCACGCGATCGATCTCGGCTGGGTCGCACCGGACCCAGGCCCCGTCGCGGGTGATCCCGACCGGTACGCCCTCGTGACCGAGCGACCGGACCGCGTCCAGGACGGCGCGGGCGGACACCACGGACACCTCGTGCTCGCCGGACCGGCCTCCGAACAGGACCAGGACCCGCATCTCAAGCGGTCTCCGGGGGCAGGACGAGCCTCCCGCCCGGTCCGATCGCGTTGCCCGACGCCCTCACCGCGTCGACGACATCCGGCGCGAACCCCATCCTCCCGAGTGCCTCGATCGCGGCGGACGGTTCTTCGGCCCGCCGCCAGGGCCTGTCCGAGACGAGAGCCTCGTAAACGTCGCTCGCCCCGAGGATCTGGGTCTCCAGGGAGACCTCGTCCCCCTTGAGCCCGGCGGGGTAGCCCGAACCATCGGGTCGCTCGTGGTGCCCGGCGATCGCCGCCACCGGCAGACCCCAGGGGCCCAGGGGAGCCAGGATGTCCGACGAGATCCGCGGGTGGCGCATCATCGCGCGGCGGATCTCTAGCTCAAGCGGAGCCGAGGTACCCAGCGGCAGGTCGAGGACGACCAGGCCGAGGTCCTGGAGCCGCCCGGCCAGCTCGAGCCACCCGACCTCTACGTCGGGCAGGCTCAGCTTCTTCGCCGCCTCCCGAACGATCGCGCCGGTCCGTCGCGAGTGACCGGGCGTGCGGCGTGCGCCCGTCTCGTGGGAGTCGATCAGGAGGCTGAACACGGACAGCATCCCCTCGGCGAGGCGGAGCGCGTCGGACCGCTGCCCGTCCCCCGCCGATCGAAGCGCCTCCACCACCCGCTCCACGACATCCGTGAGCTCGGCGATCTGCGACTCGGACGGTCCGGACGCCGGAGCCGGCTTGAGGAAGTGGTCGAGCACGCGCGCTACCTTCGCCAGCACGTCGTCCTCTGGGCTGGGGACCACGATCAGGTCGCCGAACCCTCCGCCCATCGCCGTGGCCAGGTCGACCGTCTGGCCCCGAGGGACGAGCAGGATCCGCTTGGCCGGACCGGCGGAACCGAGCGCGGCCGCGGCATCGCGGTCCGCGACCAGGAGCTCCGAGATCTCGAGCTCGGGTGACCGCGGGTCGGGGGTAGGGAGGATGACGACGGAGAGTCCGGCCGACCTGAGCACCGACCCCAGCCACTCCGCCGCTTCGAGATCGTGGGAGACAACGACGACCCGCACCCCAACAGCATGGCGGCTCCCGCGCCGCCCCGCACGGCGCTAGGGAGCGACGAGTCCGAGCCGGATGGACTCGCGCACCGCCTCGGCGCGGTTCTTCACCTTCAGGCGTCGGTAGATGCGGCGGATGTGGGTGTGCACCGTCCTCTCGCTTATCCCGAGCCGTCCGGCGATCCGCCGGGCGGACCACCCGCGGCAGAGCAGGTCGATGATCTCGCGTTCACGGGGCGTGGCCGACGCCGCGCCGCGGGACGCGTCGACGATCGATCGGGCGCGACGCACGATCGTGCGCATGGCCTTGGCGGCCGCGTCGGGCGGGAGGTACGACCCGCCCGCGTGCAGCGCCTCGAGGGCCTCACGGATCTGATCCGCGCTCGATGACTTGGGGAGGTACCCGGCGGCCCCCGCGTCGACCGCGTCGTAGATGACCTCCTCGCCGTCGTGCACGGTGAGCACGAGCGCCCGCACCTCGGGCATCTCGTCGCGGAGCCTACGGATCGCGTCTATCCCGCTCATCCCGGGCATCTCGACGTCCATGAGGATCACGTCCGGATCAAGCTCCGGCGCCGCGGCCACCGCCTCCGCCCCCGTCGCGGCCTCGCCCACGATCACCGCCCACGGCACCTGCCCGACCATGAGCCGCATCCCCTCGCGGACGATCTCGTGGTCGTCGACGATCATCACCCGCATCGGGGGTCCCCGTCGGGCGCGAACCGCAGAACCACCTCCACGTTCCCGGGCGAACCCTCCACGTGCAGCGATCCTCCGTCGTGCCGAACGATCGTCTCGGCGAGGGCGAGCTTCCACGCGCGCCCGCCTCCGTACGCGTCGGATCCGGGTGCACGGACGGTGACCTCCTCTCCGTCCACCCACGCCGCGCACCCGTCCGAGGCGAGCGCGAGCACGACCGCCTCGACGGCCAGCCTGATCCGTCCCTCGACACCCGCGACCGTCTGCGAGCGGTGGACGTGCACGGGAACACCGGCCAGCTCGCCGGCCGCCTCGGCTATCGCCGCGAGATCGACCTCGCGCTCTAGGCCGTCCGGGAGCCGGGCGAGCGCCAGCAGGGCGCCCATCAGCCAGTCCAGGCGGTGGGCATGCCTGACGACCACGTGGGCGAGCCCGGTCCTCGTCGAAGCGGGCAGATCGTCCCCGCGGTCGGCGAGGGTCTGAGCGCATCCCTGCATGGAAGCGAGCGGGTTCCGGAGCTCGTGCGCGAGCTCGCGCACCAACGCCGCGAGAGCATCTCGCACCGCGGGATCGAGGGGGGCCGCCGCATCCGTCGTCACCTCGCCACCGTAGGTCCGCAGGGTGGCCGCGTTCGATGGTCCCCGCGGGTGGTCCGGGTAGTCCGGTCGGCGGGGGTCCTCGGAGCACCGCCCGGGCGCCTATCCTTCCCACATGTCCGACCCCGTGGCCGTGGTCCCCGTCCGGACGGTCGCGCCCAAGCAGCGGCTGGCGTCCGTCCTATCCGCGGCCGATCGCGGACGGCTCACCGTCGTGCTCGCATCGCACGTCGTGGGGTGCCTCCTCGAGGCCGGACTCGAGACGCTGGTGCTGTGCCTCGGCGAGCTGGACATCGGTCACAGGATCGAGGTCGTGCGCGACGAGGGACCCACCATCAACGGCGCGCTGGACCGGTTGATCGCGAGCCTGGGCCGGCCCGTCCTCGTCGTGGCGGCCGACCTCCCCTACGCGACGGCCCGGTCGGTGGAGGAGGTCTTGGCCGAGCAAGGCGACGTCGTCGTCGCCCGGACCGCCGACGGCGGCACGGGAGCCCTGCTCATGCGGAGGCCGGTCCGGACCGCGTTCGGACCCCGCTCCGCCCTCGCCCACGCGTGGCTGGCGCACCAGGAGCGCCTACGCACCCGCGTCGTCGAGGTGGACGGGCTCGACCGCGACCTCGACGATCGCGCGGCCCTCACGAGCGCCATCGCTCGAGCGCCCGCCCTACGGGGATGGTCGCTCGACGGGGGCGCGCGGCCGCCTTCGCCCCTTGCGTGACCCCGCGCCGGACATGAGAGCGCCGGGCCCCTCCAGGGGGCCCGGCGCGGCGATCCGGGTCCGTGCTAGCGCTTCGCCTTCGCCTTGGCCTTCGGCTTCGCCGCCTTCTTCGGGGCCGCCTTGCCGCCGGCGCTCTTCTTGGTGCCGCTGACCGTGTCCTTGAAGCCCTGACCCGCCTTGAACGCCGGGACCTTCGAGGCCTTCACCTTGATCGTCTCGCCCGTCTGAGGGTTGCGCGCCGTCCGGGCCGCGCGGTTGCGGCGCTCGAACGTGCCGAAGCCGGGGATGGAGACCCTGTCCCCGCGGGCGACCGCGCCCTGGATCGCGTTGAGCAGCGACTCGACCGCGGAGGTCGCGTCGCGTCGGCTCAGGTTCGCGTCCATCGAGACGCGGGAGATGAGATCGCTCTTGTTCAAGATCCCTCCTTGCGTTGGGCTGTGCCGTCGACGGCAAACGATAACCGCATGGGAGCCGCCGATGCGAGCCTCTCACGCCTCGGTCGCGACGGGATGCGGTACCCTTTACCGCGAACGGCGGCCCCGTCGTCTAGCGGCCTAGGACACTGCCCTCTCAAGGCAGCGGCGGGGGTTCGAATCCCCTCGGGGCCTCCAGGTGCGACTACGTGAGGTCGGAGTCCTCCTCCTCGCGTAGCCGCCCGTAGCGCTCGATGAGCCTATGGGCGGACTCGATCAGGTCCTCCACCCTCTGACCCGACGGTTGCCACCGGCACCACAACTCGAGGTTCTCGAGGCGGTTGTCCGTCCGGATGCCGTTGCGATGATGGACCGACTCACGAGCGGTCAGTGGACGACCGAGCGCGGCCGCCATGACGAGGCGATGCTCGGGGTAGGGGGTCCGACCGTTCGTGAGATGCCGCAGCTCCGGCGGGACCGGCACCTCCCGGTACCCGTGATGGATGTGCCCGGTGCCTCCAACCGCCCTGATGGGCTTGTGGGCCATGACGTCGCCGTACCGCAAGAGACGCGAGTGGTGCGTCTTGCAGAGGCCGCGACCGTGGGTGGGACGTCCGCACGTCGCGACCGAGCAGATGCGTTCGCGGCCATGGGTCCTCAATGGCTCGTCGTGGCCGCGCTGGCTGCCGCGGATGAGCCGTTGGTGATGCCCGTGACACAGGCCGCGCGCGTCAACCTTCTTCGAACACCCGTGGACGAGGCAGGCCCCCCGACCCCGCCGGTTCCGGAGCACCCTCTCCGCCTCCCCGTGCCGCAGCCATCTCTTGTAGTGCATCTGGCACAGGTCGCGGGAGTACACGGCCCGGTCGCACGCCGGGATGGAACAGAACATGCGTTCCATGGTAACGCTTCGGGCTGACAGGCTCAGTGCGCGGTCCAGCTCCCGGCCGTCTCCCGGTACGCCACCCACGCCTCACCGGCCGGCACCTGTGCGTTCTGCCATCCGGTCCGAGGCACCGAGAACGCCGTCCCGGCCGCCGCGCAGGCCTCCGCGCCCTGATCCCAGGACCCCGCCGGACCGGTGACGGACCAATGCGTCCCGTCGAAGCACACGTACGGACGCGGCTCCTCGCATCCGTCGCTGCGGAACCGCCCGTCTCCCCCGCGGTAGGCACAACCGCTCGCGGCAGGGTCCCCGGGAGCCCACGACCAGACGACCGCGTCCAGCCTCGGGTCGTCGGGGGTGAGGTGGTCGAAGCCGAGGAGGTTCACGCCGCACGCGACCATGCGAGCGGTCTCGGCAGGCGGCGTCTCGCCGACGTCACCGGTCATCGCCTGCAGCCAGGTGCCACCGTCGTAGTACCGGATGAAGCTCGACGCGTAGTCGCGGCGGGCACGGTCGGCCTCGCAGTCGAAACCGTCTCCCGGCCCGCTGTTCCCCTCGAGCCAGGTCGGCCCGCGCAGGTGCACGAAGGAGCCCCACTCCCCGGCCACGGCCGGGTCGCAGTTGCCGACCATCACGACGCGGTGCCCGGCCGCGACGATCTCCGCGCGCGACATGTCCATCGGGAGCGGAGCGCACCGCTGCGCGGGCGGGCGCACCAGCCCTCCGAGCTCGTGCGTGATGGCGGCCGCCGCCGCGGCGTGCGCAGCGGGGCTCCCATCGAGGTGGTTCTCCATGTAGAGGAGCAGGAACTCGTGGGGGTTCGCGTCGAGCCACGCGCGGATCTCGGCGAGCCCGTGGCGCAGGTGACGCTCGGCGGTGCAGCCGGGGTGCTGTCCCGACTCCGAGCGCCCGTGACACAGGATCGGTGCGCGTCCGCCCTGCGCCGGGTCCCCCTCCACGCTGGGAGCCCAGTGGACGTCCAGCTCGAGGCTGCGCATGTCCAGGCGGAGCTGGTCCGTCATCGAGAGCACGTGGTTCGCGTCGTACCCGGAGAGCGTCGGCGGGTACGCGAAGGAGTTGTACGAGTTGTGGGTGGCGGGGATGAGCGCATGCCGGAGCGGGATCTCGTCGTCCAGCGCCCGCTGCAGGGTCAGGGCCCGGTGCGTCCACGAAGCCTCGTACGCCTCGACCGCGGCTGGGGAGACGTCCCGGCCGTCGCCCGCCCGGCACGTGTCCTGGGGGGCCCCGCCGTAACGGCAGAGGGCGGCCGAGATCCAGACGAGGGACTGAGCGCTGCGGCACAGACGTGGGGCGTGCGCTCCCGCGTGGGAGACGCAGGAGTCGACGGCGTCCTGTCCCGTGACCTGGGCGCGGGCCGGGCCGGCGGCGAGGGAGACCGCCACCAGCGCGCAGACGACCGCGACCGCTCGCAACCTGACCATGTGCATCACCTCGCCGACGGGAGGCTCCTCCCTGCCGTGTCGTCGCCCCGCGCTACCATCCCGCCACTTCCCGCATCGGCCTTCCCCATGGATGAGAGGGGGAGGCCATGCGCCTCGACGAACTCCGTATCCAGGGTTTCTCCGACGCCTGCTCGGCCCTGTTCTCGATCCACCGCCGGTTCGACCGCGCCCACGCCGCCGCGTCCCTGGCTGCCGACGGGCGCGTGCTCGACCTGACGGTCTTCACGCTGGAGCACCACACGATCGACGACGCGCTGGACTGGGCGAACGGCGTCACCAACAGCGACCCGGACGTCGCCCGCCTCGTCCTCATGTCGTTGCGGCCGGAGGGCGTGTCGGACATCCGCGAGCAGGACATCGAACTGCTCAGGACCGCCAGGCACGTCTTCGGTCGCAGTGACGTGGAGGTGGTCGACTGGCTGCTCTACGACGGAGAGCTCGTGCGCTCCGTGGCCATCACCGCCGGGTACAGCTCGTGGGACCAGTGAAGCTCACTCGAGGTCGCTCGGGTCCTCCGGTACGTCGATCGCATGCTGCTTCAGGACGTCGAGACCGACGAGCTGAAGCACCCGCTCGTTGGTCGACGCGAGCACGACGGGCGCCGCCACCCCGTCGTGGTGCGCGCGCAGCCAGTTCCGCGCCGTCACGCACCACCGGTCGCCGGGAACGAGCCCCGGGAAGCGGTACTGAGGCATGGGCGTACTGAGGTCGTTGCCGATGCGGCGTTGGTGCTCGAGGAACTCGGCCGTCATCACCGCGCAGATCGTGTGACTGCCGATGTCGTCGGGACCGGTGTTGCAGCTCCCGTCCCGGAAGTAGCCGGTGAGAGGGTCGGTGCTGCACGTCTCGAGGGTTGTCCCTAGGACGTTGCGCTCGGACATCCGGTCACCATCCCCTCGCACGGCGGCCGTATGGATCCTGCCGAGATGGCTGGGCCGCGAGGACTCGAACCTCGACTACCAGGGCCAGAACCTGGCGTGCTGCCGATTGCACTACGGCCCATCGGTCGCAAGACCGCGACCAATGTATCGGATGCCGCCGGGTGGGGCACCGAGGCTCAGCGCTCGGCGCTGCGGGCGACGGCGCCGTCGATGCTCGCGAGCGCGAAGGCCACCGCGTCGCCCGGGGACATCGCCTGACCACGCGACCGCGCGGCCGCGTACCGTTCGTCCCCCAGCTCATCCCGAGCCCGGCGCGCGAGTGCGTCGAGCCGGGTGGCGTGGTCGCCGTAGACGGGTGGCGCGTTGTCCGGAGCCTCCGAGGCCGAGAGCAGAGTGGTCGCCGCCTCCAGCTCACCCAACCGGGCGAAGAGCTCGACGAGGTTGCGCAGGGTCGTCCACAGGTGCTGCCAGTTGCCGGCTCTCATGAAGTCCCTGACGATCTCGCCGAACGGCCTCAGGGCCTCCTCGGGATCGCCGTGGCGCGCGCGCAGAGAGGTGATCGACACCCGGGCCACCCCCGCCAGCAGCTTGTTCCCGACCGGGGTCGCGAGCTCGACCGCCGACTCCAGGTGTCTGATGGCAGCGTCGGGGTCGCGGTCCAACAGCCACTCCCCCCGCGTGTAGTGCACCCAGGCGCGGGACGAGGGGTTCCCTGAGTGGCGCACCTGCTCCTCGAGAGCGTCGAGGAGCACCTTCGCCTCGTCGAAGCGGTGCGCGTACGTCAGCATCAGAGCCTTCCCCTGCATGAGGGCCAGCTTCAGGTGGGTGGTCTCGCTCGACCGGCCCGCCATCTCTATGTCGTCGTCCAGCTCGCGTGGGGGGACGAGCTCACCGCGGTAGAAGTCGTACTCGGTCGCGGCCCACCTGAGCAGGATCCTGGTGACGATGTCGTCCTCTCGGACGATCTCGTAGCCACGCTCGAAGTACCGGCGGCTCAGGTCGAGCTCCCCACGGGTGGACGCTCCGGCGGCGGCGACGGCGTAGGCGCGAGCGAGTAGCGGCTCCCCCTGCGCCTCGGGCATCCCGATCGTTCTCTCCGCCCACCTGATGATCTCCAACCTCAGGCTCAGCTGCATGTGCCAGGCGAGCGCGGTGGTGATCCGCAGGGCGAGCGACGCGTGTCCCGTGGTCGTAGCCCATCCGTGGGCCTCGCGCAGGTTGTCGATCTCAGCGGCGATCTCCCGTGCCCATCGCGCCTCGTCCGGACCCCACAGCCCGCTGGCGATGCGCTCGGCGAGCTCGGCGTAGTACGACGCGAACCGCTTCCGGACCGGCTCCGGGTCTCCCGCAGCGAGACGTTCGGCAGCGAAGGCTCTCAGTGTGGTCAGGAGGCTGTAGCGGAAGGTCTCCTCGTCGTCTGTGACCACGACCATCGATTTGTCGACGAGCGACCCGAGAAGCGATACGACGTCGAGGGGATCGACGGCGTCGTCCCCCTCGCAGATCGCCTCGGCGGCTTCCAACGTGAAGCTCCCGGCGAAGACCGACAGCCTCTCGAACAGCGCCCTCTCCTCATGGGTCAGCAAGCCGTAGGACCATTCGATGGCGGCCCGCAGGGTCTGGTGTCGTTCGACCCGGCCGCGGCCTCCCCCCTCGGCCAGCAGTCGGAGGGGTTCCCGGAGCCTCTTGGCGATATCGGCCGGGCTGAGGGACCGCACCCGCGCCGCGGCGAGCTCGATGGCCAGAGGCACCCCGTCCAGCCGCCTGCAGATCTCGACGATAGCCGCCGCGTTCGCCTCGCTCAGCTCGAACCCCGGACGCACGGCCCGGGCCCGGTCGGCGAACAGGGAGACGGCGGCCGACCCCTCGAGCAGCTGAGGCGGAGCGTTCTCCTCGGGGACGTCGAGAGGCGGGACGGTGACGGAGCGTTCCCCGGAGACGGCCAGCGCCTCGCGGCTCGTCGCGAGCACGGTCACGTCCGGACAGGACGCGAGGATGCGGGCGGCCAGCTCCGCCACGGCCCCCACGACGTGCTCGCAGTTGTCCAGGACCAGGAGGAGGTGCTTGGACCTCAGCGCTTCCACGAGCCCCTCCACCGGACCCTTCGACGCCGCGCCCTGGACCGACAGGGCCGAGGCGACGACATCCGCCACCGCGGCCGGCTCCCGGACGTTGCCCAGCTCGCTGAACCACGCGCCGTCGCGGAAGCGCGGCAGAACGCTCGAGGCCACGTGCAGGGCGAGCCGGGTCTTCCCCACCCCGCCGGGCCCGAGCAGGGTCACGAGGGGACAGGACCCGAGGAGCGTCGCCACCTCGTGCTCCAGCTTCTCGCGGCCCACGAACGTGGTCGGCAGGAGCGGGAGGTTGTGCGGCAGGACGGTGAGCGTGCGCGGCGGCGGGAAGTCGGCCCTCAGGTCCGCGTGCTGGAGCTGGTAGAGCTGGACGGTGTCGAGGATGTCCTTCAGGCGATGGGAGCCCAGGTCGGAGACATCGGCCCCCGGGGCGAGCTCCACCGTCGCCCGGGAGACCAACACCTGTCCTCCGTGGGCGGCCGCGGCGATCCGGGCCGCCACGTGGACGGCCAGACCCACGTAGTCGTCGTCGACGGAGATCGCCTCGCCGGTGTGGATCCCCATCCGGACGCGCAGCGTGACGCCCTCGGGCCAGGAGGTCGTCGTCACCTCGCGCTGGGCCTGGACGGCCGCCGCCAGGGCATCGGTGGGGCGGCCGAAGGACGCGAATACCCCGTCCCCCTCCGTCTTCACCACGTGCCCGCCGTTGCCTTCGATGGCCCGCCGCTGCACGGCGATGTACGCCTGCAGGACACGCTCGTAGGGGCCCTCCCCCAGCTCCTGGACGAGCCGGGTCGACCCCTCCATATCGGAGAACAGGAAGGTGACGGTCCCGCTCGGAAGCTCTCTCACCCGCTCCACGTCCCCTGGTCGGCACCGGCGGCGCGCAGGAGAGCCGCAGAGGCCCGGTCCCGTCGCGGGCAGCCGGTCATCCGTCTATCGTACGGCCGGTCGTGTCAGACGGCCTCGCGCAGGCGCGCGACCGACTCCTCGCGCCCGATCACGAAGATGGACTCGGGCAGCGGGAGGGAGACCTGCGACCCGGAGATGGCGACGCGTATGGGGGCGGTCGCCTTGCGCTTGTTGAGGCCGACCTCCTCGGCGACGGCCTGGACGGCCTCCCAGATGGCCTCGTGGGTCCAGGGCTCCACGCGCTCGAGGGCGTCGGCGGTTCGGGAGAGCACGGCTCTCGCATCCTCGGTCGCGAGCACCTTGTCCCGCGCACCCGGGTCCACGGCCGGACGCGTGTGCAGGTAGTGGATCGCCTGCGGAACCTCGGACAGGGTCCGGACGCGCGTCTGGACCATGTCGAGCTCGACCGCTCGGCGCAGGACCTCCGCCGGCACCTCCGGGTGCAGCTCGAGCACCCGGGCCTCGAACTCGTCGGCCGACAGCGCCTTCATGTACTCCTGGTTCATCCAGTCGAGCTTCTCGCGGTCGAAGACCGCTCCGTGGTGCAGCACGCGGTCGAGGTCGAACTCGGAGACGATCCGTTCGCGAGGGAGGATCTCCTCCCCCGACCCCGGCGACCACCCGAGCAGGGAGAGGAAGTTCACCAGGGCCTCGGACAGGTAGCCGGCCGCGCGGAACGCGTGCATGCCCGTGGCCATCTTCCGCTTCGAGAGCTTCTTGCGCTGCTCGTCCAGGATCAGCGGCAGGTGCACGTAGACCGGCGGCGTCTCTCCGAGCGCCTCGTAGACGAGGAGGTTCTGAACGGCCGCCGAGAGGAGGTCCTCGCCGCGGATGGCGTGGGTGATGTCCATCGCCAGGTCGTCGGAGACGTTGGCCAGCACGAAGGTGGGGGTGCCGTCCGAGCGCGCTATCACGAAGTCCTGGACGTCCTTCCACTCCACCGTCACGTCCCCCCGTACGACGTCGTTCAGGACGATCGTGCGCTCGGGCACCCGGAAGCGCAGCGCGTACGGACGGCCCTCCGCCTCGAAGGCCGCCACCTGGTCCGGCCCGAGGTCCCGGCAGTGGCGGTCGTAGCCGCGGGCCGTGCCTCGCGCTCTCACCTCGTCGGGCGTGCAGTAGTCGCGGTACACCGCGCCCGCATCCACGAGCCGCTCGATCGTCTTCAGGTGCAGCTCCCGTCGTTCCGACTGACGGTACGGTCCGTACGGGCCCCCCACGTCCGGACCCTCGTCCCAGTCGAGGCCGAGCCAGCGCAGCCCGTCCAGGATCGGCTCGATGAACTCGGGCCGCGCCGTGGCGGGGTCGGTGTCCTCTATCCGCAGGACGAACGCGCCGCCGTGATGCCGAGCGAACAGCCAGTTGAACAGGGCGGCCCGGGCGGAGCCGACGTGCAGCTCTCCCGAGGGGTTGGGCGCGAACCGGACCCGTACGCTCATCTCGACGCCACCCGGTTCTCGAGGGCTCCGACGCCCGAGACCTCGACCGTCACCGTGTCGCCGTCGCCCAGCGGGCCGATCCCGGCCGGGGTGCCGGTCAGGATCACGTCCCCCGGGAGCAGCGTCATGACCGAGGACACGTAGGACACGAGGACCGCGGGCGGGAAGATCAGCTCCTTCGTGTTCGAGGACTGCCGGACCGCCCCGTTCACCAGGCAGCTGATCTCCAGGGAGGAAGGGTCGACGTCGGTCACGATGTGGGGGCCGAGCGGGCAGAAGGTGTCGAACCCCTTCGCGCGCGTGAACTGCACGTCGCGGTCCTGCAGGTCCCGCGCGGTCACGTCGTTCGCGCACGTGTAGCCCAGGATCGCCTCGCCTGCCTCGTCCGGGTCGAGGTCGCGGGCGGCGCGGCCGATGACGACGGCCAGCTCCGCCTCGTGGTCCACGCGTTCCGACTGCGGCGGGAGCAGGATCGTCTCCCGGTGGCCGATCACCGAGGTGGACGGCTTCAGGAACAGCAAGGGCTCGGACGGCAGCGGCTTGTTGCGCTCCGCGGCGTGGTCGGCGTAGTTGAGCCCGACCGCCACGACCTTCGACGGCAGGACCGGCGCGAGGAGCCGGACGTCGACCGGATCGAACACCTCATCCGTCTCCTGCCAGGGGAGGAAAGGTGTCGTCGTCATGGCCCGGATGCCGTCGTCCGTGACGATCCCGTAGCCGATGGTCGACCCGATGGCGAAGCGAGCGAATCGCATCGGCTACCGACCGGACCGGTGGAGCAGGCCGTAGACGTAGCCATCGAGGAGCGCCTCCCAGGACGCCTCGATGATGTTCTCCGAGACCCCCACCGTCCCCCACTCCTTCTCGCCGTCCGTCGACTCGATGAGGACCCTGGTGACCGCTCCCGTGCCTTTGCTCTCGTCGAGGATGCGCACCTTGTAGTCGGCGAGGTGGATCTGGGTTAGCTCCGGGTAGAGCCCCGCGAGCGCGCTGCGCAGGGCGGCGTCCAACGCGTTGACCGGACCGTTCCCCTCCGCCGTGGAGATGATGCGCTCGCCGCGCGCGTAGAGCTTCACGGTCGCCTCGCTCGAGACGCCCCCGCGCCCGTCCGACTCGGTGATGGTGCGGAAGGACTCGATCCTGAAGAACTCCTGCTCCCAGCCGGTCGCCCGCCGGAGCAGCAGCTCGAAGGATCCGTCGGCCGCCTCGAAGTGGTACCCGACGTGCTCGAGCTCCTTTATGTGGCGCAGGACGCCGGTGACCGTCCTCTCCCCGCCGATATCGACCCCCAGCTCCTGCGCCTTGATCACGATCGTCGAACGTCCGGCGAGCTCGCTCACGACGAGGTGGCGGACGTTGCCGACGAGCTCGGGCTCGATGTGCTCGTAGAGGTCGCGGCGACGGGCGACCGCGGAGGCGTGGAGGCCGGCCTTGTGCGCGAACGCGCTGGACCCCACGAACGGCTGGTTCGGGCTGAGCGACCGGTTGCACACCTCGGCCACGAAGTGTGCGACCTCGGTCAGCTTGCCCACGTGGCCGTCCGGGAGGCACTCGACGCCCTTCTTGAGGGCGAGGTTGGCCGCGATCGAGAGCAGGTTCGCGTTCCCGCAGCGCTCGCCGTACCCGTTCATCGTGCCCTGCACGTGCACAGCGCCGGCGTCGACCGCCGCCAGCGAGTTCGCCACTCCGACCTCGCAGTCGTTGTGGCAATGGATGCCGATCGCCATGTCGAACCGTGCCACGACCTCCGCCGTGATGCGTCCCACCTCGTCGGGCAGGCAGCCCCCGTTCGTGTCGCACAGGACGAGGACGTCGGCGCCCGACCCCGCCGCAGCTTCGAGGACCTGCAGGGCGTATCGCTCGTTGCGCTTGTACCCATCGAAGAAGTGCTCGGCGTCGAACAGGACCTCGTCGAAGTGTCGCTTGAGGTAGCGGACCGAGTCCGACACCATCTTCAGGTTCTCGTCGAGCGTCGTCCGCAGGGCCTCGCGCACCTGCAGGTCCCACGACTTGCCGACGATGCACGCGACCGGGGTGCCGGCTGCGACCAGCGCGCGCAGGTTCGTGTCCTTCCCGGGGGTGACGTTCGCCCGGCGGGTCGACGAGAACGCGACGAGCCGTGCGTGCTTCAGCCGCAGCTCGTCGGGAGCCCGGCGGAAGAACTCCTCGTCCTTCGGGTTGGAGCCCGGCCAGCCGCCCTCGATGTACTGGACCCCCAGCTCGTCGATCTTGGCAGCCAGGCGGAGCTTGTCGTCGACGGTGAGCGTCAGCCCCTCCATCTGCGCGCCGTCGCGCAGCGTCGTGTCGAACAGGTCGACACGACGCTCAGACATACTCGTTCCAATCGCCGTAGGTCTCGACCTCACCCCGGACGGCGGCGAAGAAGGTCTCCTGGATCTTCTTGGTGATCGGCCCGGGATCGCCGATCTCCCGGTCGTCGACCGAGCGGATCGGAACCACCTCGGCGGCCGTCCCCGTGCAGAAGGCCTCCTCGCACGTGTACAGGTCGCTGCGGAGGATGTTGCGGGCCTCCACCTCGTACCCGAGATCGGTGGCGATCCGGACGATCGAGTCCTGGGTGATGCCCTCGAGAGCCCCTGCGGAGATCGGGGGGGTGAGGAGCTTCCCGCCCCGCACGATGAACAGGTTCTCCCCGGTGCACTCGCTCACGTAGCCCTGTGGGGAGAGCATGATCGCCTCGTCGTAGCCCGCCTTCAGTGCCTCGACCTTGGCGAGCTGCGAGTTGATGTACATGCCGGTCCCCTTCGCGGCTGGCGGCATGATGTTGGGGTCGTGGCGGCGCCACGAGGAGATCTTCATCCGCACGCCGTGGGTGATCCCCTCGTCGCCGAGGTACGCGCCCCACGGCCAGACGGCGATGGACACGTTCACGGGAGCCGGGAGCGGGTTGAGCCCCATCTCGCCGTACCCCAGGTACACGATGGGGCGGATGTAGCACCCCTCGCTCATCCCGTTGACCCGGACGGTCTCCTTCGTCGCCTCGACCAGCTCCTCCACGGAGTACTCGAGGTCGATCATGAACATCTTGGCGCTGTTGTGGAGACGGACGATGTGGTCGGTCAGCCGGAAGACGGCCGGTCCGCGCGCGGTCTTGTACGCCCGGATGCCCTCGAACACGCCCAGCCCGTAGTGCAGCGTGTGGGTGAGGATGTGGATGTTCGCCTCGTCCCACGCGACGAGCTCCCCGTCCATCCAGATCTTCTCGGTCTTCGTGATCGGCATCTGACGCCCCCTATCGGTCGACGGAGGATGCGACCATGTCGCCGACCTCCGTGGTCGAGTATCCCATCTGCCCCGCTCCCATCCCCTCCAGACGCGGGAAGACCTGCTCCATGGCCCGCTCCACCCCCTGGGCGGCGTCGCGCTCGCCCAGGTGGTCGAGCATCATCTGCAGCGCCCCGATCGCGGCCATGGGGTTGATGACGTCCTGTCCCGTGAAGCTCGGCGCCGTCCCGCCGATCGGCTCGAACATCGAGACGCCGTCCGGGTTGAGGTTGGCGGACGCGGCGACCCCCATGCCCCCTTGGATCGCCGCCCCCAGGTCGGTGATGATGTCGCCGAGCTGGTTGTCCGTCACGATCACGTCGAACCACTCGGGGTTCTGGACGAACCAGAAGCAGATGGCGTCGACGTGTCCGTACTCGCGATCTATGTCCGGGTACTCCTCGCCCACCTCGTTGAACACCCTGTCCCACAGGTCGTGGGCGTACGTGAGCACGTTCGTCTTACCGGCGAAGTGCAGCCTGCGGTCCTTGTCGCGGCGGCGCGTGTACTCGTAGGCGTACCGGATCACCCGCTCGACCCCCCGGCGCGTGTTCACGCTCGTCTGCAACGCCACCTCGTCGGGTGTGTGTCTGTAATGGAACCCACCCGCGTCGGCGTACAGGCCCTCCGTGTTCTCCCGGACGACGACGAAGTCGATGTCCTCGGGTCCCTTGCCGACGATCGGGCACGGCACGCCGCGGTAGAGCTTCACGGGCCGGAGGTTGACGTACAGGTCGAGCTCGAAGCGCAGCCGGAGGATGATGCCGCGCTCCAGGACCCCCGGCTTCACGGCCCCCGGGAGCCCGACCGCGCCGAAGTAGATGGCGTCCATCTGACGCAGCTCGTCGAGGACGGGGTCGGGCAGGGTCTCCCCGGTGTCCATGTAGCGCTGGGCTCCCAGGTCGTAGGAGACCCGCTCCGTGCGGAACCCGAAGGCCGACTCCGCGGCGTCCAGCACCTTCAGCCCCTCGCGCACGACCTCGGGCGCCGTCCCGTCCCCCGGGATGACCGCGATGCGGTAACTGCGTTCGTCCAAACCGTCTCCTAAAGAGAAGACCTCCCGCCGGATGGCGAGAGGCCGCTGCGGACGCCGTGGAGCGGCGCCCGCCTACCCGATGGCTACCTGGAAGCTGCTCATGGGAGACAAGTATGCAGGACACGCACCCCCCCATCAAACACGGGCATGGCGCGGTGCGTTATGTATTGGACATGGAGATCGTCATCGGCATCGTGCTGCTGCTCGTGGTCCTCGCCGTCGTGGCCGTGGTCGTCTCGCGCAACAAGCCGGGACCGCGTCCGGAGGCTCCCGAGACGGAGGAGACCGACGTCCGGATCCGCGACGGCAGGGCGACCGTCCGCCTCGACGTCACCGCCGGCGACCCCGACAGTCCCGTCGTCCAGCGGCTGGTCCACGACGCGGCGGTCCAGGTGTTCACCGCCCACGCCGACGTACAGGACGTCGAGGTCCAGGGGGCGTCCGGGACCACCCTGGGCACCGTCTCCCGGACGGTGATGGACAGCCCCGAGACGTCGATGCCCGCCGGCATCGCCGATCCGCGTGTGGGCACACGGCGGACGGAGCCCACCGGCGGCACCCCCGGCGGCGGACCCGCGGACCTGCAGCCGGGGGACGAGCCCGGCGCCAGGACCCTCGCCGAGCGCTTCGACCTGCCCGAGTCCGTCCGGTCGAGGCTGCGCAGCCCAGACGACGTCCGAGACCTGGTGCGAGCCCTGCTCGAGGCGGCAGGGCTCGACTTCACCGTCACCAACGACGTCTACAAGGTGGGACGGGAAGCGATCGTCGTCGTCCAGTCGGAGCTGGGGCGCGTCGTCTCCGACGAGGAGCTCAACAACGCGTTCCTCCGGTTCCAGTCCTCGGGCGCCGGCCGCGGCGTGGTCGTCACGCCGGGACTGATGTACCCGCAGGACCTCCGCCGGCGGTGGGCTATGGCGCCCAACCTGCGTCACGCGGGGCCGGAGGGGATACAGCGGATGGCCGACGCCGTCGCGCTCGGGGCGAACCCCATCCGGTACGCGACCGGACCGGTCGCGACCTAATGCTCCTCGCGCAGGTGCGCGCGTAGGAGATCCTCGCCGAAGTCCCCTTCGGGGTCGCGCATGACGGCATGGATGTGGTTGGCGTCGTCCTGGGTGTTGTCGTACTCGGCGAGGAAACCGGGCCCCCAGACGCGGTAGTAGTGACGGCGCCCAGGCGCGGCCGGCCCGGCCCACGCGAACGAGAGCCGCTCGACCTCCATCCGCTCGTACCGAGCGTCGGCCAACGCGCGGGGGAGCCGGTCGAGGTAGACGCGGACGAGGCGGGCGAGGAGCGACTGCTGGTCCGGACGCAGCACGCCGCCCGGGATGCCGCCGGTCATGACCGCGGGGTCGACCGCGGGATGGTTGGACGTGAGGATGTCCGGGGGAGCCTCCTCGGCCACGACCGCCAGCTCGAGCTGCGTCGGCCCCAGCGTGTCCAGGAGGTCGCGGGCCGCGTCCTCCTCGTCCCCCAGGGGACGGGTCGCGCCCGGCACGACGGCCGGGTTGGCGCCCAGGAACAGCGGCGTCGACGCCACCTCGTCTCCCACGAGCGCGACGTTGACGGACACGTGATGGCCCTCGAACCGCCACCCCCACGCGTGCTCGCCGGGGGAGCCGAAGACGGTCAGGTGGTAGAGGGAGGGATCGCGGTTGCGGTCCCAGCCCTCCACGCGGTCGAGGACCCGCTCGAGCGCGCAGATCGCGGTCGCCTTGGCGTACCCGGACATGCTGAGCGCCGTCGCCAGGAGGCGGTGGACGTCCGTCGCCTGGGCAGGCGTCATCTCCCCGAGCGCCAGCCCCGTCCGGGGGCCGGGGGTGTAGTACCAGGCGCGTCGGTCCTCGTCGTCGGGGAAGGTCCGGACCGCCTTGGCGCGCTGCGCGTCGTCCAGGGAGCCGAGCACCCGGACGGCGGCCTGGGTCATCTCGGCCGTCACGATGTCACGTCCACCCGGGGGGGCCCGGACCGGCGCACGACCTCGTCCACCTCGAAGTACTCCTGCTCGGTGAACCCGAACGCGGACGCGACCAGGTTCGACGGTATCGACTGGACACGCCGGTTGAGGTCGCGGACGTTGGCGTTGTAGAAGCGCCTGGCCGCGGCGAGCCGGTCCTCGGTGTTCACGAGCTCGTCCTGCAGTCGCAGGAAGTGATGGCTCGCCTTCAGCGCCGGGTAGCTCTCGACGACGGCGAGGAGCTGGCGCATCGCGGCCACCAGTCGGCGTTCTGTGGCGGCCTGGTGGCCGGGCGACCCGTGGTCTCGGGAGGCGGCCGCCCGCGCCTCCGTAACCCGCTCGAGCACGTGGCGCTCGTGGGCCGCGTACCCCTTCACGCTCTCCACGAGGTTGGGGATCAGGTCGTAGCGGCGCTGGAGCTCCGTCTCCACGTTCGACCAGGAGTTGCGGATCAGGTTCCGCTGCTCGACGAAGCGGTTGTATGAGATCAGGACGGCCACGCCGAGCACGAGCAGCGCGCCCAGCCCGCCGTAGAACGCCTCCATCGCACAACGCTACCGGGAGCCGAACACCTCGTGGACGACCTTCGGCACCTGGCGCAGGAAGCCCGCCAGCGCGTACAGGTGTCCATGCAGCTTCGGCTCCCGCAGGCGGCCGCTCCAGACGAGCAGCCAGCCGGCGTTCATCTCGAACGACCACCGGGTGTTGCCGTCCAGCAGCCACTGCATCATGCGCGGGTCGATCAGGTAGCTCGCGAAACGGGGATCGGACGACTTCACCTGGAAGCACCGGTTGAACTCGTCGGACTCGAACTGGATGTCGCGGAACCCGACGAAGTCGCCGAGCCGCGACAGGACCGTCTCCCGCGTCACGCTGAGGTGCGGCCAGGCATCGGGGACGGGCGTCATCGCACACGTGAACCTGGAGTAGCTTCGCGACGTGTTGCCCTTCGAGTCGGTGCTCTCGGTGTAGTACCAGTAGTCGAAGACCCGGACGTCCAGGTCCTTCCAGCGGCCCCAGGCGACGTTCTCGGCGCCACGGCCGTCCCCCTTCCGGAACAGGGAGAAGGGCATCCGCACGATGGAGAACGGGTCCTCGCGTGAGTACTCGAAGCCGAGCTGGTTCGCGGCGAGGAACCAGGCCTCCCGACGCTGCTGCTCGCGCATCCACGACCAGATCCCGAAGGCTACGGCGACTATCGCGAACAGGACGAAGAGGATCGCGGGGTCCATCGCGTACAGACTAGATCGGCCGTCTGTTAGGCTCCCGCGCCGTGGACAACAGATTCGACCGCGACACGGCGCTGAAGCGCACCGACCAGGACCTCTTCGAGGGACGCATCGACGGGGGCTGGTGGATCGTCCGGGGCCCCAACGGCGGCTACATCGCCTCGATCGTCCTGCGCGCGATGACCATGACCGTGGCGGACCCGACGCGCCACCCGCGGTCGATGACCGTCCACTACGTGCGCCCACCCGTGGAGGGTCCGGTGACGGTCCGGACGGTGGCCGAGCGCACCGGGCGCACCCTGTCCACGGTCTCCGCCCGGATGGAGCAGGACGGCAAGCTCGTGGCCCTGGCGCTGGGAGCGTTCTCGGGTCCGTTCGGGGGGTCCGTGGAGTTCTCGGAGATCGAGATGCCGGACGCGCCGCCACCGGAGTCGCTCCCGCTCCGTCCGGAGCGCGAGGGCGACCTCCCGTTCCTGGACCGCTTCGATTTCCGGTGGGCGGTCGGCGTGGCGCCGCTCGGCGAGGGAGGCGAAGCCGTCTCGGGAGCCTGGATCCGCCCGAGCGAGCCGCGGGTCGCCGACGCGCTGCTCGTCGCCCAGCTGATGGACGCCTGGGCGCCGGCCGTCTTCAGCAAGGTCATGCCGCCGGCGGGCGTGCCGACCATCGACCTCACGATCCACTTCCGGCGGTCGCTCCCGGTCCCGGGGGCGACCCCGGACGACTACCTGCTCGGCGTGTTCCGCACCCGGACCGCCCACGACGGCTTCATCGAGGAGGACGGGGAGCTGTGGACGCGGGATGGACTCCTCCTCGCCCAGTCCAGGCAGCTCGCCATCCTGATCCCCGGGCGCGCCTAGCCCTCGGGAGCCGGCTGCGGCGGACCGGCGCGCAGGAACCCGAGGAACGGGTAACCGTGCGCCTCGACCTCGCCGGGGTCGAACCCGAACGTCCGGAGGTGGTTGGCACCGCTCTGCTCCCGCGCGTACCCGGCCACCATCTCCCCGGCGTCGGATACGAACCGCACCGCGATCGCGGCGTAGCTCTCGCGCCGCTGCTCGATCACGTCGGCTGCGACCTGCTTGGCCTGTTCCTCGGTCCACCCCTGCGCGACGACCTGCGCGCTGAACAGGTCCTCCCGCTCGTCGGTCCCGACCTGCAGGTCGTAGGGAGGGATCCCCGTCGTCGGCACCTGCCAGGCCTCGAAGGCCGACTGCCGACTCGTCCGGCACCCGCCGGCCAGCGCCAGCAGCGCGAGGAGGAGGGCGACCGGCCTCACGGCATGACGTTGAGCGCGTCCGCCACGCGCCCGGCCATGTCCTCGTCCCCCCCGAGCTTCAGGACCCCGCGTTGGAGCGCGGTCGAGCGGTCCCACCGTCCGGTGGCCAGGGCGATGTAGGTGGGGAGGTCGCAGACGATCTCCGCGTCGGGTTCGGCGTCGTCGGGGGCCGGACCCGCCCGTCCATCGGTCATCCCGACGGTGACGGTTCGGGAGCCCTCCACGCTCAGCCGCACGACCGTCCCTTCCGGGACCCCCGCCTTCTTGCCCACCACGTACCCGAACGCGCCGAACAGCCTGTCCAGCGCCGTCTCGGCGGCCGGTCCGGACGTGTGGCCCGGACGTCCGAGGGCGCGGCGGATGTCCTGCTCGTGGACCCAGCAGTCGAGCGTCCTGATCGGGAGGAGGTCCCGGACCTTCCCCGGGCCGAGCGGGGTCCAGGAGTCCGCCTCGAAATCGTCGGGCCCGTAGGCCCGGAACCTGGCCAGGCGCTCCGAGGTGGTCGTCCGGAACTCCTCGAGGACCTCGGCTCCCGTGCGTGAGCGGCGCCAGTCCACGCCCACCTCGTTGAGCGCGCCGAACTCGCTGCGCGTATGGGACAGGTCGGCCGGGGTGTGCTCCGGACCCGGGCGCCCGTCCAGTCGCTGCTCGATGTCGACGATGTGGGAGACGTTGTCCTGGACCGACCACCCCGGGAGGTCGGTCATCGTCTTCCACTCCTGCTCGGACAGCCCCTCGCAGAGCTCGGAGATCGAGCCCCAGACCTCCTCGAGGTGGTCCACCAGAACCTGGTCCCCTTCGGCCATATCCAGTCCTCCAGATCCGCGGCGAACGCTCGACACCGACGCTATCCTGTCCGTACACGAGAAAGGAGGTGGTCCAGAGTTGCATAAACCGCACTCGACCCGTGAGGTGGCTGTCTGCTGACGCAGATCCACCCGGGCCCGGAGGACCACCTCCGGCTCACCACCTCTGCCGGTGAGATGGCGTCGGCAGAATCCAAGCAGACCGCCGGCTCCTGAGCTTCCCGCCTGGTCGACCGGGAACCACGGCTCGGGGGTTACCACAGATCCGATAGGGGGCCGCTCTCCGGAGCGGCCCCCTTCTTTCGTCCGCTCAACCAGCCGTAGAGCCGGATCGCCGGTGCGGCGGGGGGTGAGCGAGCAGGGCGAGCACCTCGCCGATGGTCCTGACCCGACCGAACGACTCCCGCAAGGGCAACTGCCCCTGGATCCGATACCGGTTGCGGCGGCCGTCCACCGGATCCTTCTCCTTCACCACGTAACCCGCATCGGTCAGATCGACCACGATCCCGTAGGCGGTCCGCTCCGTGACGTGTAGTTCGGCCGCCAGGTCCTTGAGGCGGGCGTCCGGCCGCTCCGCGATGAAGAAGAGCACCCTCGCGTGGTTCGTGAAGAACCGCCATTCGCCCATGGGTTCACTCTAACGCATTATTGGAAAAAAATTGCTGGTTCTTGAATTCCAGAGTATGGTGGGGGACGCGGTCCGACCGGGCCGCACCGAAGATCCCGTCTCCCCCGCGTCAGCCGAGGGGCCGAGGTCCAACACGGAGGGGAGACACATGGACCATGCGCCTGCAAGCGCCCGGAGCCCGGGACCCGAACGCCTGAAACCCACTGACCCAGGGCCGCCGGGTAGGAGCAGTCGCTCCACGGCGCGGATACTACTCACCGGCGCGCTGGCGTCAGCTTGCGTTGCGGTGATCCTCGGAGCCACGGGTGGGTCCGCGGTCGCGGACACCACCATGCCTCAGCGAACCTGGCCCACGGACGCGGCCGAAACCGCGGGGGCCATCCGTTCCTCGCCCGCAGGTCGTGCACCGTCGGTCGCCGAGGCCCGTTCGTCGGCACTGGAGGCGGTGGCCGCGGTCCGTTCTGGCACCAGCCGTGCCGCCTCCCGGCCCATGCCGGAGCGGGCGGCGTTCCGCTCCGACATCGCGGCGGCGATCGAGGAGGCCTCCGTATCGACGCCGCAGGGGACGACGGCCACGGCCACGAGCACCACGTCGGACGCCTCCGGTACCTCTGGATCGGGTTCGGCGCCGAGCCGAGATGCTCCCATCGGCACGGCCGACGTGGCTCCTGCTTCGTCTCACGACGTGAACCAGTGCAACCCTCCCGAGTTCCCCGGAGCTACTGCCGGGTGGGAGATCACCTGCGAGGTCACGATCGAGAACACGGTGACGGCCGAGGGGGAGACATCTTCAAAGGTGACAACGCGGAGCTGCCTCGCAGCGGCGGGCGTGACACCTCCGTTCGGCTGCACGACCTCCGTCACCGAATCGGACGAACTGACGACCAAGGTCGACCAGTGCAACGGGGTGGCCACCGGGGGCGGCAGCAACGTGACGTGCCACGTCACGGTCATCAACGATGTCCCGGCCGGGACGCCGACCGTGCCGGTAACCGTGAACCAGTGCAACGGCTCCGGAGAGGGCGGGGTCGATCCCGCTGGCGATCCTCTGGCGTGCTCGGGGCCGGCCGAGCAAGACACGACGGATGCATCCGTGAACCAGTGCAACGGTTCGGCGAACGGGGGCGGGGCCCCCGGACGCGTGAACTGCTCGGTCGAGGGTGACGTGTCTGCCGTGCCGCTGGACATCGACCAGTGCAACGGCTCGGCCAACGATGGGGGCGGCACCGTCAACTGCTCTGTGACCGTCGTGAACCGATACGGCGGTCCGGGAACGGGTCCGGGAACGGGTCCGGGTACCGGTCCGGGTACCGGTCCGGGAACGGGTCCGGGTACGGGTCCGGGTACCGGTCCGGGAACGGGTCCGGGTACCGGTCCGGGAACGGGTCCGGGAACGGGTCCGGGAACCGGTCCGGGCAACCGCCCTGGACAGGATCCGGCAGACGGTCTCGGCTCCGGCGCAGAGGTGTCGGGCTCGCCCGTCGCGTTCGTCACCCCCGCAGAGGTGACGACGGCGCAGGCCGGGGGCAGTCGGTTGAGCGCCGCGAGCACCGACCTCACCCTCTCGCGCGCGCACGAACGCTCGACCCTGCCCGCCACGGGGGCCGATACGGCGACGATCCTGCTACTGGCCGTGTCGGCACTCATGCTCGGCGCCCTTCTGACGCTGATCTCACGATCCGCGGGCAGGATCGGTACGGGTCGATAGGAGGTACGAGGGGGGTACGGCCAGCGAGCCGTGCCTCCCTCCTGCTCCTCCCGCTCAGCGGCCAGCGACCCCTACGTCGCGGGCGGGCGGCCGAGGCGCACGCGCTCCCCGTAGGGCGACGGTGGCCTTCGAACTCTGGCACCCCCAACGACCTCGAGGCCCAGTGGTCGTCCGCCGCAACGTCGCGACGGATGGCCTCGGGTCGGTGCGGGCGATCTGGATCTGGCGGCCCGTGCCGTCGCAACGCTCGAAGAGCCCGCTTCAGCTCCTCGGGCTCGAGCGCGCTGGACGGTCCGGCTCAGGACGCGGGGACGAGCCCGCTGCCGTTGGAGCTGACGAACCCCGCCAGATCGAAGACCCGGCGCAAGTGCGGAGAGGCGCCCCTGACCTCGAGGCGCGCGCCTCGACGGGCGGCCGCGGTGCCCGCCCGGTGGATGAGCCCGATGTTGGAGCAATCGATGAAGGTGAGCCCCGAGAGATCGAGCACGATGCGGGGGACCCCCCGTCGATCCCTGCGAGCGCGTTCTCGAACGTCTGCTCGGTCGCCATGTCGAGCTCTCCGCGCAGGGTCAACACGGTCTCACCCGGGACGGCCCTCACCTCGACGGTGAAGTGCGCGAACGTGGTCCGGACCGCGCTCAGACCCAGGCGGAACACCGTTCCCGTGCCCTGCTCAGCTCCCGACATGCCCATGACTTCCCTTCCCGGGCCGCTCGAACGAGCGACTCCTCGTGCGCACCTTCGCACCCCCCCGTCACCCGAGCGTCACCGTCCCGGGGGGCGGGTATCGTGAGCCTGGGAGGTGTGCGGCCACAGGACGGGCCGAGGACCACGATGGATACGAGGCCCGGGGCGAGGGGGGGGTCTGACCCGTCCCCGGTGCGTCTGGGTCTGCTCGGCGGGTTCCGGTTGAGCATCGAGTCAGAGGTCTTCCCCCTGCCGACGAACTGTCAGCGCCTGGTCTGCTTCCTCGCCCTGCAGGCGCGTCCCCTGCTCCGGAGCTACGTGAGCGGGTCCCTGTGGTCGGAGGCGAACGAGCAGCGCGCGGGCAGCAGCCTCCGCTCGGCCCTCACCCGCCTCCGTCATCCCAGGTACTCCCTCGTCGAGGTGACGAGCGATCACATCGAGCTCTCTCCGCTGGTCACGGTCGATCTCCGGGAGGGAGAGGCTCTCGCCCGGCGTGTGCTCGACCCATCTCAGGAGCTCGACGACCCGGCGGAGCTGGACGACGAGGTGCTGAGCGCCGATCTCCTCCCGGACTGGACCGAGGACTGGGTCCTGGTCGAGCGGGAGGCCTACCACCAGCTCCGCCTGCGGGCTCTCGAGGCCCTGTGCCGCCGGCTCACTGCTGCCCGGAGCTTCGGGCAGGCCGTCCAGGCTGGGATGGCGGCCGTGGCGGGGGAGCCGCTGCGTGAGAGCGCCTGGCGGGCGCTGATCGAGGCTCACATCGCGGCGGGCAACGTGGCGGCCGCGCTGCGGGAGTTCGACGCGTTCCGCGCCCTCCTCTACGACGAGCTGGGACGCGAGCCGTCGAGCGAGATCCGCGCGCTGGTCGAAGGCCTGAAGCTGAACTGATCCGGGAGCGGTGACGGTGCGGTGACGCGCGCCTGCGACGCTCCATCCATGAAGACCCAGTCAGCCGATCGCACCGGTTTGCTCATCGTACGTCTGTGGATCGAGGGCAACGCCGAGGATGGGTTCCGGGCCCGCGTGACGCAGACCCTGGACATAGCCGAGACACAAGAGGCGGTGGAGATGGCGGGCACACCGCAGGCTCTGAGCGCGGTCGTGCAGAGCTGGATCGACCGGTTCGTGGAGTCGAACTAGGGACAGCGGTTCACGGTCCGGGCGCGTCCGCTGCCCGCTCGCGCGGGCCAACGCGGATGGCCCGGTTTATCGCGTCCAGGAACGCCCGCGCGGAAGCCTCGACCACGTCCGTGGAAACGCCCCGGCCCGTCCACCGGTCTCCCTCCACCTCAACCTGGACGGAGACGTCCCCCAGCGCGTCCGTCCCGGCCGTCACGGCCCCGACGTTGAACGAGACCAGCCGTGCCTCTGCCCCCGTGGCCCTCCGGACCGCGCCGCACGCCGCGTCGATCATCCCGTCTCCCGCCGCGGTCTCGGAGACAGTCTGTCCATCGGCGCTCCGTAGGGTGACGGTCGCCTTGGCGGAGATCTGGGAGCCGCCCACGACCTCGAGGCTGTCGAACTCCCAGTGGTCGTCCGCCGTCCGCATCTCGTCGGCCACGATGGCCTCGATATCGGTGTCGGTGATCTGGATCTTGCGGTCCGCCAGCTCCTTGAAACGCTCGAAGGCCCGCTTCAGCTCCTCCGGCGCGAGCTGGTAGCCCATCGCCTCGAGCTGGGCGGTGAAGGCGTGTCGTCCGGAGTGCTTGCCCAGGACGATCCGGCCCCCCTCGAGGCCGATCTCGGCGGCGTCCATGATCTCGTACGTCATGCGGTCCTGGAGCACGCCGTGCTGATGGATGCCCGACTCGTGCGCGAAGGCGTTGGCGCCCACGATCGCCTTGTTCGGCTGGATCGGGTACCCGGTGAGCAGGGAGACCATCCGGGAGGTCCGGGCGATCTCGCGCGTGTTCACCTCGACATCGACCCACATCAGCTCGCGGCGTGTGCGGATGGCCATCACGACCTCCTCGAGCGAGCAGTTCCCGGCTCGTTCGCCGATCCCGTTCACCGCGACCTCGATCTGTCGCGCCCCGGCCCGGACGGCGGCCAGCGAGTTCGCGACGGCGAGCCCCAGGTCGTTGTGGCAGTGAACGGACAGCACGACCTCTGTGAGCGCGGGGACCCTCTCGTACAGGTAGCCGATCAGCTCCTCGAACTCGTGCGGGAGGGTGTACCCCACCGTGTCGGGGATGTTGATCGTCGTCGCGCCGGCCTCGATCGTGGCCTGGACGACCTCGCAGAGGAAGTCGGCGTCGGTGCGCGTGGCGTCCTGGGGCGAGAACTCGACGTTGGGCGTGTAGCGCTTCGCCCTCCTCACCCCCTCCACCGCCTGGGCGACGATCTGCTCCTCGGAGGCCTGGAGCATGTACTTGCGGTGGATGTCCGAGGTCGAGAGGAAGACGTGGATCCGGGGATCGCGCGCGTCGTGTATGGCCTCCCAGGCCCGGTCGATGTCGATGTCCACCGTGCGGGCGAGGGCAGCGATCTGGGGGCCCTTCACGTTCTCGGCGATCAACTTCACGGCCTCGAAGTCGCCGTCCGAGGTGATGGGGAACCCGGCTTCGATGACGTCGACCTGCAGCCGGGCGAGCTGCTCGGCGATCTCCAGCTTCTCCTTCGCGTTCAGGGCGATCCCCGGCGACTGCTCTCCGTCGCGCAGAGTGGTGTCGAAGATGAAGATCCTGTCCATCAGCCCTCCTCCAGTACGACGAACCGTCCGGACCGGATGCCGGCCGCCTCCATCGCGGCCTCGAGCACCTCCGCGGGGATGGGCGAGTCGACGGCGAGCGCCATGACCGCGGGCTCCCCGGGGGAGGGAGGCTCCGCGACCACCATGTTCTTGATGTTGATGTCCGCGTCGGCGAGCGGCCCGGACGCCCGGTGCACCACCCCGGGCCGGTCGTCGTATCGGAAGAAGGCCATGTACCGCGTGAGGGCGATCTCGAGCGGGCGCCCGTCGATCTCGACCACCCGCTCCTCGTTCGCCCGTCCGACCAGCGTCCCCCCCACCACCACGGGCTCGCCGTCCCGCCGGGCGGTCACCCGGACGAGGTTCGTGTAATCGGTGCTCGCGGCCGACCGGGTCTCCGTGTAGTCGATGCCGCGGTCGGACGCCACCATCGGTGCGTTCACGTAGGTGACCGGTTCGTGGACGCCCGCCTGCAGGAACCCTCGCAGGGCGGACAGGGTGAGCACCCGGGTGTCCTCGCTCGCGACCGGACCGTGGTACGCCACCTCGAGCGCGCCCACCCCTTCACCGGCCAGGGCGGCCACCAGTCGCCCGAGCCGGGTCGCCAACCGCAGGAACGGGCGCAGGAGCTCGGGGAGCTCACCGCCGGCCTCCAGGTTGACGGCGTTGGGCACGAACTCGCCGCGCAGGGCGAGCAGCACCTGCTCGGCGGCGATCGTGCCCGCCTTGTCCTGTGCCTCCGCCGTCTGCCCGGCGATGTGCGGGGTCACGACGACCCGGTCGAGGCCGAAGAGCGGCGAGTCGGTGAGCGGCTCCGTCTCGAACACGTCGAGGGCGGCGCCCCCGACCTTGCCCGAGGAGATGGCGCGGGCGAGGGCGTCCTCGTCGACCACCCCGCCGCGCGAGACGTTGACGATCAACACGCCGTCCTTGCAGCGCGCGAGCTCCCGCTCCCCGATCATGTGGTGGGTCTCGGGCGTCTTGACCACGTGCAGCGAGATGACGTCGGCCTGCTCGAGCAGCTCGTCCATCTCCACCAGGTCGATGCCGAGCCGCTGGGCGCGCTGGGGAGCCAGGTACGGGTCGCGAGCGATGATCCGCATCCCGAAGGAGTGGCAGCGCTGAGCGACGAGGGTGCCGACGCGGCCGAGACCCACGATCCCGACCACCTTCCCGCTGAGCTCCACGCCCGCGAACCTCTTCTTCTCCCAGCGGCCGGATGTGAGTGCGGCGTGCGCCTGGGGGATCTGCCGGGCGAGCGCGAGCATCAGGGCCACCGTGTGCTCCGCCGTCGAGACGATGTTGCCCTGCGGGGTGTTCACGACGACGATGCCCCGCCGGGTGGCCGCGGTCACGTCGACGTTGTCGACACCGATCCCAGCGCGCCCGACCACCTTCAACCGGGCTCCCGCGTCGATCACCTCGGAGGTGACCTTCGTCGCCGAACGGATGATCAACCCGTCGTACCCACCGATGGCCTCCAGGAGCTCATCGGGGGTCAGGCCGGTGCGTACGTCCACCTCCAGCCCGCCGCCCTCGAGCGTCTCGATGCCCGACGGGGCGATCGACTCGGTGATCAGGACGCGAGGCTTCAACTCCCGTTCCCGCCGGTCTCCCGTCCCGGGCCCGACCCCGGGACGTGCTTGGCGTCGAGCCAGGACATCATCGACCGCAGCTGCTTCCCGACCTCCTCGATCCGCTGGTCGCGCGCTCGGTGGCGCATGGCCTGGAAGCCGGGCTGTCCGGCCTGGTTCTCGAGGATCCACTCCCGGGCGAACGCTCCGGACCGCACCTCGTCCAGGATCTCACGCATGCGGGCGCGGGTGTCCTGGTCGATGATCCGGGGGCCGCGGGTGTAGTCGCCGAACTCGGCCGTGTCCGAGACCGAGTACCGCATCCACGACAGACCGCCTTCGTACATGAGGTCCACGATCAGCTTCAGCTCGTGCAGGCACTCGAAGTACGCGATCTCCGGCTGGTAACCCGCGTCGACCAGCGTCTCGAAGCCGGCGCGGACGAGCTCGGAGGCGCCGCCGCAGAGGACGACCTGCTCGCCGAAAAGGTCGGTCTCCGTCTCCTCGGCGAAGGTGGTCTGCAGGACCCCGGCCCGGGTGGCCCCCAGCCCCTTCGCGTACGCGAGCGCCACCTGGAGGGCGTTGCCGGTCGCGTCCTGGTGGATGGCCACGAGCGACGGCGTACCGGCTCCCTCGGTGAAGGTGCGGCGGACGAGGTGACCGGGCGACTTGGGGGCGATCATCGCGACGTCGACGTCCGGTGGGGGCACGACCTGCCGGAAGTGGATGTTGAACCCGTGGGCGAAGAAGAGCGCGTTCCCCGCCTCGAGGTACGGCGCGATCGACTCCGCGTAAACCTGCTTCTGAACCGTGTCCGGGAGCAGGACCATCACCAGGTCCGCCTCCTTGCACGCCTCCTCGGTGCGCAGGACGGTCAGCCCGTCGCTCTCCGCCTGACCCCAGGACCTCGAGCCCTCGTACAGACCGACCCGCACGTCCATCCCCGAGTCCGACAGGTTCAGCGCGTGCGCGTGTCCCTGGGAGCCGTACCCGATGATCGCGATGCGCCTGCCTTGGAGGTTCTTCGTGTCCGCGTCACCGTCGTAGAAGATCGTCGCCATCTGTGCCTCCTAGGCCGTGTCCCGGGCCGTCCGGTGGTGCTCGTACGCGTCGTGGATCGTGTGGCGGCCCCGGTCGAGCGCGATGAGCCCGGTCTTAACCGTCTCGAGGATGCCGTGCGGCCTGAGCATGTCTATCAGGGCCTGGAGCTTGTCCGGCGTGCCGGTCGCCTCGAGCGTCAGGGCGGACGGGTCGACGTCGACGATCTTGGACCGGAAGATGTCCGCGATCTCGATGATCTGGGACCGGGTGCCGGGCTCCGCGGCGACCTTGATCAGCATGAGCTCCCGCTGCACCCCCGCTTCGGCGTGGATCTCCTCGATGTGCAGCACGTTCACGAGCTTGTCGAGCTGACCGACGATGTGCTCGAGCGGCTTCGCCTCCACCTTCACGACGATGGTCATCCTGGAGATGGAGGGGTCCTCGGTCGGGCCCACCGCGAGCGACTCGATGTTGAACCCGCGGCGGGCGAACATCCCGGCTATACGGGCCAGCACGCCCGGCCTGTTCTCGACGAGCACCGACAGGGTGTGGACCCCCTTGCGTCCCTTGTAGGCGCGCTTCTCATAGAGGACGTCCTTCATCTCATGCCTCCTCGTCGAAGAGCGGGCCCATGATGATGTCGTCGTTGGACTGGCCCGCCGGGACCATCGGGAACACCTTCTCGCCGGGGTCGCACCGGAAGTCGATCACCACCGTGCGGTCGTCGATCGACTGCGCCTTCTCGATGATCGGGTCGACCTCGCTCGGGTCGTCGCACCTGAACCCGATCGCGCCGTACGCCTCGGCCAGCTTCACGTAGTCGGGGACGTCCTGGGTCAGATGGATCTGCGAGAAGCGCCCGTCGTAGAAGAGCTCCTGCCACTGTCGGACCATCCCCAGGTAGGCGTTGTTCATGATCGCGATCTTGACGGGGATCCGTTCCGTGGTCATCGTCGCGAGCTCCTGGCAGGTCATCTGGAAGCACCCGTCCCCGTCGATCACCCAGACGTCGGAGTCGGGACGCGCCACCTTGGCTCCCATGCCGGCCGGGACCGCGTACCCCATCGCGCCCACGCCCCCCGAGTTGATCCAGGTGTTCGGACGCTTGAACCGGATGTACTGCGAAGCCCACATCTGGTGCTGCCCCACCCCGGAGGAGTAGATAGCGTCGCCGTTCGTCAGCTTCCCGATCCGCTCGATCACGTACTCGGGGACGAGCTGGCCGTTCGCGGAGGTGTCCGGGTAGCGCAGTGGGAAGCGCTCCTGCCAGTCGCGAAGCTTCGCCCGCCAGCCGCTGAGGTCGGGGGCGCCGCGCTCGGCGTACAGCCGGCGCAGCTCGGCGGTGAGCTGCGGGATGACGTGCTTCACGTGGCCGGCGATCCCGACGTCCGCCTGCCGGTTCTTGCCGATCTCGGACGGGTCGATGTCGACGTGGATCACCTTCGCGTTCGGCGCGAAGGAGCTGAGCGCGCCGGTCACCCGGTCATCGAAGCGGACCCCGAGCGCGATCAGCAGGTCCGTCTCCTGCATGGACCGCACGGCGGTGTAGTTGCCGTGCATCCCGGGCATCCCCAGGCACAGCTCGTGGTCGTCCGGGAGCGCTCCACGTCCCATGAGCGTGGTCACCGCGGGGATCCGTGTGAGCTCGGCGAGCTCGCGCAGCTTCTCGGCCGCGAAACCGCGGACGATCCCACCCCCCGTGTACAGGATCGGCTCCCTGGCCTGCGCGATCGCCTCCGCGGCCCGGCGCACGAGCTCGGGGTCGCCGGTGGTCGGGGGGCGGTAGCCGGGAAGGTCGATCGCGTCCGGGTACCACCAGCCGAACTCCTCCTGCAGGACGTCCTTCGGGATGTCGACGAGCACCGGTCCCGGGCGCCCGGTCGCCGCGATGTGGAAGGCCTCCTTGATCACCTGCGGGATGTCCTTCGGGTCCTTCACGAGCCACGAGTGCTTCGTGATCGGCATGGTGATCCCGGTGACGTCCGCCTCCTGGAAGGCGTCCCCACCGAGGACGCCGCGGGAGACCTGGCCGGTGATGGCGACGATGGGCACCGAGTCCATCCAGGCGGACGCGAGCCCGGTGACGAGGTTGGTCGCGCCCGGACCGCTCGTCGCGAAGCAGACCCCGGGCACCCCGGTCACCTGCGCGTACCCGTCCGCGGCGTGGGCGGCGCCCTGTTCGTGGCGACACAGGATGTGACGTATCGACGAGTCGAGCAGCGGGTCGTAGGCCGGGAGGATCGTCCCCCCGGGGATCCCGAATACGTGCCGGACACCCTCGAGCTCGAGCGAGCGGATGAGGGCCTGGGCCCCCGTCACCTGGTCTCCGGCCTTGAACTCCATGTCGTCTCTCCTTCGCGACCAACAAAAAACCCCTCGCCGGGTCGACGAGAGGTCTGGCAGGCGCCGGGGCGGCGCCTGCCTACCGAAGTACGATCGAGCTCTTCAGGGTCTTCATCGAAGACACAGTATGGGAGCGGCGGGCGGGCACGTCAATCACACCGGGTCGATCCGGTACACCGGCCCCGCGAGCGACATCACGTAGATCTCTCCGACTGCGTCCTGGCCGAACGCCGACACCTGGGCCGCGTTCACGCCCAGGGACCGATGCCCCACCGCGCGGCCCCCGTCCTGTACGAACGCTCGCAGCTCGCCCTTGCAGAAGTCGGCGAACACGTACGCCCCCGCCAGGGCGGGGATGCGCTGGCCTCGGTACACGTACCCGCCGGTCACGGCGCAGTGGCCGGCCACCCGCTCGTACTCGTATATGGGCAGGACGTGGTCGGCGGGGGCGCTGCCCTGGAACTGACGCGAGCCCTCCAGCCGGTTCCACCCGTAGTTCTCGCCGCCCCTCGACGCCGCCGCGCGCCAGTTGACCTCCTCGACCGCGTTCTGCCCGACGTCTGCGATGTACAGGTCCTGGTTCGCTCGGTCGAACGAGAACCTCCAAGGGTTGCGCAGTCCGTACGCCCAGATCTCCCCGCGTGCCCCGGTCCGACCGACGAACGGGTTGTCGGCCGGGATGCTGTAGGCCTGGCTCCCGGCCGGGCGCGGCTCGATCCGCAGGATCTTCCCGAGGAGGTTCCCCAGGTCCTGCGCGTTGTTATCCGGGTCGCCGCTCCCGCCTCCGTCGCCCGTCGAGATGTACAGCTTGCCGTCGCGTCCGAACTGCAGGTCGCCGCCGTTGTGATTGGCGCGGGGCTGGTTCAACCCGAGGACGGCGCGGGCGGTCGAGACGTCGGCACGCCTGTTCGCCCACCGGTACTCCCTGATGACCGTGTTGCCGTCGCGGTTCGTGAAGTTCACGTACAGGTACTGACCGTCCGGCGAGAAGGCCAGGCCGAGCAGACCCTGTTCTCCGCCGGTGGAGACCTCCGACGAGATGTCGAGGACCGCCGACGACTCGACCTGGCCGCCCCTGATGACGCGTATCCGTCCACCCTTCTCGGCCACGTACAGCGAGTCGTCGTTCGGGGCCACCTGCATAGCGAGCGGCTGGTTGAGGTTGGCCACCTGCGTCAGCCCCACCCGGGCGTCGGCGAGCGACGGTCCGGGAGCCGGGGTCGGACGCGGCGCGGTGATCCGGCCGGTGGATCGGCTCGCCCCCGGCGACCCCTCCGGGGGCGCCTCGGTCTCCAGGGGGTCCGGTGTGGCGTCGCTGAGATCCGGGCTCGCCTGGATGCGCCGGGCGTCGTCCGTCTGAGGCTCCCCGCGGCCACAGGCGGCCGTGACGAGCGCGAGCAGACAGCAGGCGGTGGCCACACGGACTCGGGTCATCACCTGTCCAACGCTACCGCGGGCCGGCCGGTTTCATGCGAGGGACGTGGTGACGGGCGCGTGGTCACTGCGGCCGGACGCCTCGTAGGCCGAGATGTCCGCCTCGTGCTGAAGGGTCAGGCCGATGTCGTCCAGTCCGTTGACGAGGCGGTGCTTCACGTCCGGATCGATGTCGAAGCGCACCTCCCGGCCCGCGAACGTCACCGTCTGGGCGCGGAGGTCGATCCTGGCCTCGCCCGCGTCCATGAGCTCGGTCACGACGTCCTCGGGCAGGACCACCGGGAGGAGGCCAACCTTCGTGCAGTTGCCGTGGAAGATGTCGGCGAAGCTGGGTGCGACGATCGCCCGGAAGCCGAAGTCCTGGAGGGCCCACGGTGCGTGCTCACGTGACGACCCGCACCCGAAGTTGCGTCCGGCGACCAGGATCGGGTTCGGCTCCAGCGTGATCTCTCCCG